>CAJONM010000045.1 GCA_905235885.1 uncultured Clostridia bacterium | reverse complement strand
TGCGCGTTTGCCGCAAGCGAGTCTGTACTTTGTGTACGCGAGCTTGCAAAAGCGTGCAAGATGGGCGATTTCCCTCAAACTTGAGATGAAAAGGAGCTGAATATATGTTATTCAGCTCCGCAAATCCACCGTATATTACAGGAATTTTAGTTGTTCATATGTTCTTCTCTGTCCTCGCGAACCTTTCTCAACAGTAAATCAAGTCTGTGTTCAACATCAGCAAGCATCTCATCCACATATCTGTCCGTATCCATCTTTATATCTCTGGCATCTCTTTCAGACATATCCTTGATAGCCTCTGCCTTCTCGTATGCCTGTCTTGTGATCTCGTGCTCATCAATAAGCTTTTCCTGCTGCTCCTCGGCAGAACGCTTGATCGTGTCGGCTCTTTCCTCAGCCTCGTCAAGAATGCGCTGCCTTTCAGTCTTTACCCATTTAGCCTCTTTCAACTGATCGGGATAAACCAGCCTGATCTCTTGGATATAATCCAAAAGCTCGTCCTTGTCCATCATGATCTTACCCGTCAACGGAACGGTAGATGCTTTACTAATGCTCTCCTCCATCATGTCGATGATTTCCATGATATCCATATCCATCTTGATTTACATTCCTTTCGTTTAAAATTTTATAAGCGCTGCAGCTCATATTTGTCTTTTATATATTGTATTATTTGATAAGGGACGATCCCTTCCAAATTACCCTTGTATTCTGCAAGCTCCTTTACCATGCTTGAGCTTATGTACGAATATTTCGAATTTGTCATCATAAACATCGTTTCGCATTCTGATGAAAGTGTCTTGTTGAGCAATGCCATCTGAAATTCATATTCAAAATCGTTGACCGTACGCAAGCCTTTGATTATTACTCCGGCATCGTTTTGCTTTGCAAAATCGACCAGAAGCCCGTCAAAGCTCGCCGTTCTCACATTTTTTAGATGCGCCGTTGTGAGATTTATCATATTGACGCGCTCGGCAACCGAGAACATCGGCTGTTTTTTCTTGTTATTGAGTACCCCCACGATCACTTCATCAAACACGCCCGCAGCGCGTTCTATTATATCAAGATGACCGTTGGTTATCGGGTCAAAGCTGCCCGGATAAACCGCAATTCTCATTATAGCTCCTCACTGCGCGATGTGTATACGGTGATATATGTCCTTCCGTACCGCTTTTGCTTTATCACATTCAGCGCACCGTATTCGCTCTTAAAATCAGTGTTGTCACTTTCAAGAACGATTATTCCATCTGCGGATAAAAGACCGTTTTCACAGATCGCCCCAAGCGCCTGCTCTATCAGTCCCTTGTTGTAAGGCGGATCGAGAAAGATCAAATCAAAGCTTTCTTTTGCGCGGCGCGCATAGTCAAAGCACGAGCCTTCTATTATCCTGCATCTGTCACCAAAGCCGAGAGCTGCGATATTTTTTCTTATTATCTCCGCCGAACGCCTGTCCTTATCCACCATTACGGCATTTGCCGCGCCGCGAGACAGCGCCTCAAGCGACAGCGCGCCCGTTCCGGCGAACATATCAAGAACTGCCGCGCCCTCGATATGACCCTGTATCAGATTAAAAACAGATTCCTTTACACGATCCGTCGTGGGGCGTATGTCGCGTCCCTTGAACTCAAAAAGCCTGTGCCCTCTACGGCAACCCGAAATAATCCGCATTACTATATCTCCGTACTATTGTAACCTAAATTTATTCAAAGGTCAATAGTTTTGACAAAATTTGTTAATTTTTTTTTACTTTATAAAAAATTGCTTATAAAGTAAAAAATAATTTAATTGTCCGTGCGACATATCCGACCTATGGTCAGAAACGCACATGGACATAACAAAGCGCTTTATCTTCTCTGCCCGCCGCAGGCGTGCGCCGAAGGCGCTTTGTTAAGAAATCGATATTATACGCTTAATCTTCGGGTATATCCTCCGTAAATTCGGGTAATATCTCACCGCGAACATAGTCATGATCGGGTATGGGTATCTCCTTCATATCCGGACCTATATAAAATCCCGTCTGCGTACACTGGTTATATGCCGTATTCTGCCATGCAACGCTCAATCTGTACACACTGTCATGCATAAATGTGTAGAAGCGGTGATCGGTAAGATCCGTTGTCGTATATATCCTCAGCTCCGTATCATCCTCGTTCCGCCAAATGACCTCTTCGCGCCAGTCGCCTAAAATATCAGCCTGTATGCACGGAACGCGTTTCATCCAGTTGTTTGAGAATGTGCCTTTGGGATCGAGTATCGTCACAAGCTTGCCGTTCTCATAATCCCATTTGTATATTTTCGGTCTGCCGCACTGGATGACCTCGTCAAATTCGGCATCGAGCAGCTCACGGATAAGATCGCCGTCCCACCATATCGCAAAATTTATCGTTGTGGGTGCCTTGCCTATGACCTCACCGTCCATGGTATACAGAGACTCATCCATTACCCAGCACTGGTTTCCCGGATACCGCGGATCTATCTTCGCGCATAATCCGCGAGTCGTGTCGCGCCCCGTCCAGAAGCCCCATTTTATCTCACCCGTTGCAGGATCATGCACCTCGTAGCCGTACTTTGCGCCTGCCTCCTCATGTATCTGGAAGCAGTCGAGCCCTTCCCCGTCCGGCGTGAATTTTCCGACATTTATGGTGTCTCCGTGCATCAGTCCGGTCGAGTACATACCGCGTCCGTCATGATCTATTGCCATAGACCCGTATATGATCTCATCCTTTCCGTCGCCGTCAACATCGCCGACACCGAGATTATGGTTGCCTTGGTATGTATATTCTATGTTCTGAGACTTGTCCGCGCAGAATTTCCAACGCTTGACGAGCCTGTTATCAATAACATCATAAGCGACAAGATATGTCGGTCTGCCATGATCGTAATATCCGCGGCACATTACCACGCTCGGATTGACTCCGTCAAGATACGCAACGCACGCAAGATAGCGGTCGCATCTGTTTCCCCAGCTGTCGCCCCAGTCGGCAACATTGCCGCGCGGAGGATCGTAATCGACGGTATCCATAATGGCACCCGTCTCGCCGTTGAACATCGTAAGATACTCTCTGCCTTCCAGTATAAATCCGCCCGCGTTACGGTAGTCGGCATACGGATCTCCTATGACATTTCCCACGCCGTCTGTCGTTCCGTCTGCTGTTTTACATATAAGCTCGGCCTTTCCGTCATTATTGAAATCATAGAGCATCATCTGAGTGTAATGCTGACCGGCTCTTATGTTTTTTCCTAAATCTATTCTCCAAAGCTGCTTGCCGTTGAGCTTATAGGCATCGATTATGCAGTTGCCCGAAAAGCCCAGATGCGAATTGTCCTTGCCGTTGGCATCCCAGCGGAAAATGATCTCATACTCGCCGTCACCGTCCAGATCCGCGACAGCCGCGTCGTTTGCCGTATACTCGTGAACTCTGCCTCGCGGCGATATGAACGGTTCGGGTTTATTGAGCGGTATCGACAGATACTCCTGCTCCCAGACCTTTGTGCTGTAGCCGCCGTATTCCATCTTTCCATCAAGCACTGCCTTAACGGTATATACATCGCCCTTCTTGCCGTCGGGATCAAGATAATTTGTCGCGCCGTCAAGAACGCCCGTTATACGCTTATGATTTCTAAACAGAACAAAGCTCATGCCCAATTTATATTCGTATGCCTGCAATCTCCAGCTCAGAAATACGCCGTTTTCGGTAGGCACCGCCACAAGTGAACGGTCGAGCGTTTCCATTTTTCTTCTAAACGGCTCCTTCTTCACTTCAGATTGCACCATATACTCCGGCGAATAACCATGCGATGTAACGGCTACCACAGCGTATGTAAACTGAACGGTGGTATCTACCTCCGTATCTATAAATCTGCAATCCCGTGTAACACCTATCTGGTGCATTTTTCCGTGCGGCGCTTTCTGGAAAATATTATAAAAAGCCGCATCATATGTGCTGTCCCACAAAAGCGTAACATGGTTCTTATACGAGACTGCCTGTAAATTCGTTATCTCACCTTTAAGCTCGCCGCCGTCTACAACTTCCGCAAAAACCGTATCATGGTTCTGTCCTCTGAATTTATTTGAATAAAGCGGATATACGCTGTACTCATATTTTTTGCAAAGATGGACGGTCGTATCCACGAACTGCTCTGTATATACATTTTCGCTTATGTCATACTCGTTGTTTCTGAGGTTTCTTCTCACGACCTGGTAACCATGGCTGCCCTCGACCTTTTGCCATGTGAGCGTAACGGACGGACATGACGGATCGGCACACGCCGTCCATGACACCTTCGTCATCTTCAGCCAACGCTTAGCCGCAATATCAATTGCGTTCAGCGCCGGATGCTTGCCCGAAAACTCAAACAATATCTCACCGTTAGTTACCTCTACCTCGTGAAATCGCTCTATTACCGAGCCGTCATGCACCCATGTCCGATTTTCAACACCGTTTATTTTAAATACCGTCGTTACATCGCCTGCATCCTCATAATCACCCAAAGCGATACGGATCTTATACATTCCGTTCGGGATCTTTACTCTGAAGGAATTATTATCCATTACGAGAAAATCCCTCATAATCTCCTTTTCGCCCGAATTTCTGAGCATCGCCTGCGCTCTGTGCTCTATGCCGTAGCCAAGCTCATCATCATACAGACATCTTCCGTTTACCTTTATATATCCCTCTGCCGCCGGCTTGCTGCCGAAATCAAAACTTATATCCATTACTCATTCTCCCATTTTACTGTTAAATCGCATTATGTTTAGGTTTCTGTCCGATAAATTATACCATAGTTAAAATTTCTTGTCAATAAAAAATGCACACAAATATAGAAAATATAAATTGCAATATAAAATGTCCACAAAATTTTAAGTGACTTTTTGTGTTATATAGATAGATATATCTATCATCGGTCGTCGTC
>CAJONM010000044.1 GCA_905235885.1 uncultured Clostridia bacterium | reverse complement strand
TGGCGATAATAGCGGTCAGCCTGATGATGTTCATGTAAATATCGTACAGCGCACAAAAATAATGAGTTCGGCATTACGCCGAACTCATTATTTTTGAAGATCTCTTATATCCGCGTCAAAATCCTCGGGGACATTTACAAGCCCCACGCCTGCGACATGAGCAAAATCCGCCGCATTGTCCGCCTTGTCCTCCGGCGAGGCGTACAGCTGCACCGTTTCCGTTCTGTCCGCTGCAATGTGTTTTGCAAGCGGTCCTTTTTTGGCGATCATTTCCTGCGCGAACATCTTTGCTATAAGCCGTCCGCCGATATCATTTGTATGCGTGTAATCATGCGATACATCATCATGGCGGAAGAACTGCTTTGATTTTACGGGGCCTGCCGTTTCAAAGTAGTCCGTCGTACGCTGCCACATATCTATAAATGTGCATCCGGCCTCCTTTGCGGCTGCCTTAGCCGCGTCACGATAACTGCCGAGGAGATTCATCAGCTTTCCGTTCGGCATAAACAGTATTCTGTTTATGGGCGAGCATATTATAGGCTCCGCACCGGCTTTTCGCGCCGTTTCGGCAAGATATAGCAGGTTTTTCTTGTATCCGCCCATAGCGTCAAGCTCCGTCCGCTTCTGATCGTTATGACCAAATTCTATTACCATATAGTCGCCGCGATTTATTTTATTCTCAAATGCTGTAAGATTATTCGCAATAAATTCGGTTGTGCATGAGCCTGACTGTGCATGATTTGATACTGCAAGAGACGGGTATATAAGCTCCGGAAATGCCTGCCCCCATCCGCAATATGTCGATGAAGGCTCATATGGGTATGATGCCGGTTGATCCGTGACCGTGGAGTCGCCGCATATATATACCGTCGGTATATCAACCGGCGATACTGCCGCCGTTGCAGTTATGTCACCATCGGTTGCGATCTGTATTTTTATACCTGCCGCCTTTTCATATTCGCATTCGGCAAAATGCCTGTCCGATACACTGACGGCAAATGTTATATCCACGCTTTCGCCCTTTTTTATCTCTCTGTCACGCACTATAAAGCTTCTGTGCTGTGAGTACAGCGAAAATGTCGTATCACTGTGCGCCGTAATGGTTACGGTGATCTCATATGTGCCGTTTGGCGCAGGCATATTTATTTCAAGCGGTTCATTTATGTATCCGTTCATATTGGTCTCCTATATAAAAATGTAAAAATAACGGGGAGAACCTGTCTCCCCTTTTATTTTGTTATCGTGTCAGCTTGATACTCCTAAAACGATAGTTACTATTCTTAAAATGAACAGTGCGCTTGCTATCCACATAACGGGATGTACATCCTTGACCTTGCCTATGCAGGTCTTGAGGATAACCCATGAAAGGATACCAAACATTATACCGTTTGCTATAGAATATGTAAACGGCATCATTACGATAGCTATAAAGCCGCTTATTACATCGGCGATGTCGCCTTCAAATGTCATATTCTTAACTGATGACATCATCAAAAGACCTACGAACAGCATCGCCGGAGTCGTTGCAAATGTCGGTATAGCCAAGAATATCGGTGAAAGAACAAGTGATACCAAGAACAGAACGGCTACCGTCAAAGCTGTAAGACCTGTCTTACCGCCCTGTGACGCACCAGCGCTTGACTCAACATAGCTTGTAACCGTTGATGTGCCAAGGCACGCGCCGGCAACAGTCGCAACAGCGTCTGCCATAAGGGTAGCACCTACGCGCGGAAGCTTCCCGTCCTTATCAAGAAGCCCTGCCTTGTCCGCAACACCTATAACCGTTCCTACTGTGTCAAAAAGGTCAACGAACAAGAAGGCGAATACGATAATCGCAAAATCGATGAGATGATTAACAACATATGAGAAGTCGAATTGGAACAACGCCGGAGCCGCCGGTCTCATGCCGTTGCTGAAATCGGGGAACAGCGAATAAACACCTGCCGCAGGATCTACATGATACCAGCCGACAGCCTGTGCGATCATACCAAGCACCCATGTAGCGAGGATACCCCAAATAACCGCGCCTATAACCTTATGATGATGCAATATAGCGATTATAAGAAGTCCTATCAGCGAGAGCGCAAACTGCGTAGTTCCTACAT
>CAJONM010000043.1 GCA_905235885.1 uncultured Clostridia bacterium | reverse complement strand
TAAGCGCGTCGTATATATCGCCCGATCCCTTTACATAGCAAGCAGTTCCCAGGCAGACCGAGATCTGATACTTGCCCTTCGGATAAAGAGCGAACTGCGAGTAGAATGTAGCAACGCCATAGATCTTCTCGATCGGGATGCCCATGCAGTCGGATATTATTTTCTGCACCTCTATAGGCAGATACCCGTAGATCTCCTGAGCCTTCTGCATGATCGGCATGAGCGCGCCTTGCTCGTCTTTAAGCTCATCAATTACCTTTCTTAACGCTTCTTCCTGTTCCTTGGTTCCTGAAAACGGAACTGCTTTTTTCTGTTCAGCCATTGCGTTACCTCCCTGTATTAGTATAATAAAAGTATGTTATATTTTTATCAATCGAACCACCAATATATTATAACACAAATATTCGAACTTGTCTATAGTTTATTCAAATTTGTCGAATAGCATAAAATAACACGGGAAATAATGAATTTATTGGTAATAATACAATTTTATGGGGCTGCATACGGAAACGGCAGCCCCATTTATTTATATTGTAGGAATAAACAGTTTTGATCCTGCGGCGATATCGCCTATGTCGGTATCGTTATATTTTATGATCCTCTCCTGCGGCACGGAATAATGCTTTGCTATATCCCATATCGTATCGCCGTCCTTGGCAAAATATATTACTATGCCACGGCGCGACGGTCGCTCCTGTGCCGATACATCCGTAATGCGTGTGAGAGTTTTATTCTTCAGCAGTCTGCCCTCGATCGACAGAACGCATCTCAGCTCCAGATCGCCGGATGAATTGAGGTTATAGCTTACATGGTTTACAACGGCTTTTATTTCCGCGTTTTCCGTTCCGTCCGTATTTTCGCATTCAATCATATACGAAAAGGGTATGTCCTTTTTAACGCTGTATATCGGATTTTCTGCCGAGTCGGTAAGATATAGTATATATGCCTCTATATTCCCCTCGCATATAAGCTTATCGCGGCGCAGCTCCGATTTTGAAACAGACGCATTTGTCATTACATTGTACACTCCGCCTACCGACGGCGCGTTGGACGGGAACTCGATGATCTCCCGTATCGTGTTTTGCGAATACGGACGATATACCGTAGAAACAAAATCTACCGTTTCCGTTTGGCAGCGCGTGTCGCAATACGGAATGAAGCAATCGGACAGTATCTCTGTATTTACAATATCCGTTCCGCGCACATCTGCGGATATATCCGTATCTACCCTGGCTATACGCATATCGCCGTCACTGTCCGGCTCCGCCTCGCACATAACATTCAGTACATTGTAGTCTATATCGCATATCGTGTCCTCACCGACGCCCTCAGCGTCAAGCACCTCGGTAAACGGTATATCCGCCTCCGTAAACTTTATTTCGCCCTCATCGTCTGTATAGAGTATACATATGCCAACGCTTCCCTTGACTATGATCTTTCCCATAACGGTCTTATGCTCGGTATCGGATATTCTTACATCTGTTTTTAATATCTCCCCTATGGCATTTTGTCCGGACGGGATCTCTATACGCTCCTTTACGGTAAATGCGTGCGAGGAAACATCGGTAAGATTTTCAAATTCCATGTTTTCCGTCACGCATTCCGCATCATCGCTGTCGATCCCGACACATATTTCCGTTTCCTTTGCCCGGCATATTTCATAATCGATATGTATTATCGCCCTCAGCCGCAGCTTTCTTGAATTAACGGCATTAAATTCAACTCTCTGCACCGTCGCGCTCGCCATGATCCCATCATCGGGCGCGGCACCGCCGCTGTCTGCCGCCTGACGGAAATCCATCGTCGTAAGAATGCTTTTTATGCGCTCGTTTTCCTTATCGGGGACATACAAGACCTTATAGTATACCTTACCGCTTATAATAAGACGATTGTTTTCGATATATTTATCTGTAATGCTCGCCTCCGCGTCCACCTGAAGCACCTTCAATATATCCGGCTTCGTATCCGGAACAATAACATCGCCGTCGGTCATAGCCTGCGTCGACCCCTTCGCGACAGTCTCGCACAGGCTTACGACAGTTTTCTCTATCTCCATACTATTCCTCCTTATTCAAATACGGTTTGGTATAATATATGAGACAGCTATGATTTTATGACAGCAAAATAAGATCTCCAAAAAATCCGAGAAAACTTAACGATACTGATAAAAATGATCACAAGTGTTTTCGCTCGTGACAATTTTGTCTACAGTCTTTCGTCGTATGGTACCAGCTCACCGGCACGCATCATTTCAAGCATATCTATGACCGTCATTTTTCCGTCATCATCGGCGGTCGAAAACGGGACGAGAATGTCATCCTCGGTCAGTTCCAGAGTTGCGGCAATATCCTCAAGCCGTCCCTCTATCTCCCGTTTCTTGAGCTTGTCGGTCTTTGTCGCGATGACGATAAGCATATCGTGATAATGTCTTATCCAATCCGCCATCTGCTTATCCTGCTCGGTGGGCGTATGGCGGCTGTCAACAAGGAGTATCGTCTGCACAAGCGTCTCGCGGTTTGCAAGATAATCCTCTATCATGCCGCCCCACTTGGCTATCTCCTCCTTGGATCGCTTCGCATAGCCGTATCCCGGCAGATCGACCATATATATTTTGTTATCAATATTATAGAAATTGATCGTTATCGTTTTACCGGGTGTTCCCGATACTCTCGCAAGCGATTTGCGGTTGAGTATCTTGTTTATAAGCGACGATTTGCCGACATTCGACCTGCCTGCAAAAGCAAATTCGAGCAGTCCGCTATTAGGATAATGCTCCTTTGCGGTTGCTGATTTTTCAAAGGTCGCATTATGAAAATTTATGTTCGGATTCAACCTGTTCTCACTCCTTCAGCGCGGTATTTATTACACTGTCCATATCCGATACCGGTATAAACTTGATGTCCTCGCGTATTTCCGCCGGTATTTCATCAATATCAGGAGTATTCTCCTCCGGGATTATTACCGTCTTGATACCGGCTCTGTATGCTGCCATGGACTTTTC
The DNA here is from genome assembly GCA_905235885.1 of uncultured Clostridia bacterium. Classification (GTDB taxonomy): domain Bacteria; phylum Bacillota; class Clostridia; order UBA1381; family UBA1381; genus Ornithomonoglobus. The sequence continues at coordinate 6,626 of CAJONM010000043.1, read as the reverse complement.
TTTCAGTCCGCCTATGGGCAGCACTCTGCCTCTTAATGTTATCTCGCCTGTCATCGCGACATCGCGCCGTACGGGGCGTTTTGTAAGCGATGATATGACCGCCGTTGCCATGGTTATGCCTGCGGACGGCCCGTCCTTCGGCACAGCGCCCTCCGGGACATGAATATGTATATCCTTGTTTTCATGGAATGTATTGTCTATATGCAGACGATCCGCCGCACCGCGTATATAACTTATCGCCGCCATGGCGCTCTCCTGCATAACATCTCCGAGCTTGCCGGTAAGCTTCACCTTTCCGCTGCCCTCCATGACATTCGCCTCTATCGCAAGCGTTTCACCTCCGACACTCGTCCATGCGAGACCGCGCGCTATGCCGACTTCATCCGCTTCATTCATTTCATCAAAACGGAATTTCTCCTTACCTAAGTAATCGTGCATATTTTCCGCGTCTATCGTCACAGTCTCCGCGCCCGTTTCAAGAAGCTCCTTTGCAGCCTTTCTGCAAAGAGTTTCTATCGTCTGCTCAAGCTTTCTTACGCCTGCTTCGCGCGTATAGCTGTCGATGATCTTCTGCACAGCCGCGTCGGTCAGATGCAGCTTATCGGTGGTTATCCCCGTTTTGTCCATAGCCTTTTTTATAAGGTAATCCTTGGCGATATGGAATTTCTCATTTGCGGTATATCCCGACAGGCGGATTATCTCCATTCTGTCAAGAAGCGGAGCTGCTATCTGATCAAGAGTGTTTGCCGTCGTTATAAACAGCACATCCGACAGGTCAAAATCAAGCTCGATATAATGATCGCGGAATGCGTTGTTCTGTTCATTATCAAGCACCTCCAAAAGTGCCGCCGACGGATCGCCTTTATAGTCGATCCCCATTTTATCTATCTCGTCCAGAAGCATTACGGGGTTTCTCACCTTCGCGTCGCGCATGGCGGCCATTATCCTGCCCTCCATCGCGCCTATGTATGTTTTGCGATGACCGCGTATATCAGCCTCGTCATGTATTCCGCCCAAGGAAACACGCACAAACTTTCTGCCGAGCGCCCTCGCTACTGATTTCGCCACAGATGTTTTTCCCACTCCGGGTGGCCCCTCAAGGCACAGCACCGTTGAATTTTTGCCGCCCGTCATTTTCCGCACAGCCAAAAACTCAAGTATGCGTTCCTTGACCTTCTCAAGCCCGTAATGATCCTCTTCAAGAATATCCCGCGCCGCGGATATGTCTATTTTTTCCTTTTTCGGTTTTGCCCACGGCAGATCGAGGGCAGTCTCAAGATATGTCCGCAAAAGCGCACTCTCAGGGCTTGTCGCCGGCATTCTTTCAAACCTGTCTACATCCTTGCCCAGTTTTTCCGCATTCTTTTTGCCCAAGCCCAGCTTTTTTATCTTCTCTCTGAACAGAGCCGCATCCTCGCCTACTCCGTCCTTGTCGCCAAGCTCGTCTTGTATTACGCGGAGCTGTTCGCGCAGAAAATACTCATGCTGTCCTTCATTTATCCTATCGCGCGTTTTTTGGATTATTGTCTGCTCTATCTGCGTTACATCAATAATTCTGTTCATTTGCAGTATCAGCTCTTCGGCGCGCTTTTTGAAATCAAGCTCGTCGAGCAGTCGCTGCCTTACATCCTGATCAAATTCAACTATCGCCGCTACGGTATCGCAAAGCTGCCCTAAATGACATATCGACATGACCCGAAAATATTTATCGGGCTGCATCTTCGAGCTTACAGAGAAATATTCCTCAAGCTTTTTCTTTATAACTCTGCAATACGCCTCCTCAACATTTGAAAGCTCCGAATATGTCTCGTCTATTTGCGTAATGTCGCACATAAAAAACGGATCTGCCTTTTCAAATGAATTTACAACTCCTCTTGCCATTCCCTGAACGATCAGCCGCACTATATTGCCCGGCAGTCGCATGACCTGCTTTATTACAGCGATCGTGCCGACCTCATACAGATCCGTTGTTTTCGGATTTTCCGTATCGGGATTTTTTTGCGTCAGGAGAAATACCTGCGACTTATGATTTTGCGCTGCCTCCTCTATCGCCTTGATCGATGACTCCCTCGCAACATCAAAATTGAGCTGCATATACGGGAACACGACAAGTCCTCGCATCGCTACTGTCGGCAGCGTATGTGTAGTATTACTCAAAGAAATCACTCCATTTATATGTTCTCGGCTATAAGCTTTGCCATTTCCTTGCAGCCGACCTTCTTCGTACCGTCGCTGTATATATCGGGTGTTCTGTAATTCTCGTCAAGCACCTTGTCTACAGCGTCATTTATCGCCTTCGCCTCACGAACCAGCCCGAACGACATCTCCAGCATCATAGCCGCCGATATTATCGTTGCTATCGGGTTTGCCTTATCCATGCCGGCTATATCCGGTGCGGAGCCGTGTATCGGCTCGTACATTCCGCATTTTGTCGCGCCCAGTGATGCGGACGGAAGCATACCTATAGAGCCTGCTATAGCCGACGACAGATCCGACAAAATATCGCCGAATATATTTGATGTTACTATAACATCGAACTGCGCCGGATTTATGGCAAGCTGCATGGCCGCGTTATCGACATACATATGCGTAAGCTCGACCTCAGGATATGACTTTGAAAGCTCGATCATCGTTTTTCTCCAGAGCTTTGATGAGTCAAGCACATTTGCCTTATCAACCGATACGACGCGCTTATCGCGGAGCATAGCCGTTTCAAACGCTATCTTGCCTATGCGCTCTATCTCCTCTACGCTGTAGCGTTCCTCATCGCTCGCCCATGAGCCGTCCTCTGCTGTTTTGCGTTCACCGAAATAGATGCCGCCCGTAAGCTCGCGCACCACCATTACATTAAGTCCGTTTTTGAGCTTTTCGTCCTTTAACGGCGACGCGTCTTTAAGCTGCGGCTTCAATATGGACGGACGGAGATTGGAATACAGACCAAGCGCCTTTCTTATTCCCAGCAAGCCTTTTTCCGGTCTTGCAGGGCAGTTATCCCATTTCGGGCCGCCTACCGCACCCAGAAGCACGCTGTCGGACTTTTTGCAAATATCTATCGTCTCCTGCGGCAGCGGCTCGCCTGTGGCGTCGATCGCACAGCCGCCCATAAGCACATTTGTGTAATTGAATTTATGTCCGTATCTTTCCGCGACCTTATCAAGCACCGTTACCGCGCCGTTTACTATCTCCGGTCCTATTCCGTCGCCCTTTATAAGGGCTATATTAAATTCTGCCATTACATTTTCCCCTCCTCGATGTATTTTACCAGTCCGCCGGAGTTTATAAGCTCCTGCATGAACGGCGGAAACGCCGTTGCCTGATATGTCCTGTTCCTCGTTTCGTTTGTGATAACGCCCGTATCAAAATCTATCGAAACGGTGTCGCCGCCGGATATGTCCTCCGCCGCCTCCTTGCATTCAAGGATCGGCAAGCCGATATTGAGCGAATTTCTGAAGAATATCCGCGCGAAACTTTGAGCTATAACGCATGATATGCCGCTCGCCTTTATTGCGATCGGCGCATGTTCTCTCGATGAGCCGCAGCCAAAATTCGCACCGCCCACCATTATATCTCCGGGTCTTACCTTATTTACAAAATCCTTGTCTATGTCCTCCATACAATGCTGTGCCAGTTCTTCGGGCAGAGATGTATTGAGATACCTCGCCGGGATTATAACATCCGTATCTATATTGTCACCGTACTTTATGACCGTACCCTTTGCATTCATTTTAAAATCTCCTCTCGTCAATTACCCATTACTTCTTCCGGAGCCGCTATCTTTCCCATGATCGCGCTTGCAGCCGCAACCTCCGGGCTTGCAAGATAGACCTCGCTTTCCACATGACCCATGCGGCCGAGGAAGTTTCTGTTAGTAGTAGAAACACATCTTTCGCCGGCGGCAAGGATACCCATATGTCCACCAAGGCACGGGCCGCAGGTCGGAGCCGATATTACACAGCCTGCCTCTACAAGTGTGGAAAGCGTTCCGTCCTTTAGCGCCTCAAGATATATTTTCTGCGTTGCCGGGAATATGATCGCTCTTATGCCCTTTTTAACGCACTTGCCCTTCAATATCGCGGCAGCTCTCTGAAGATCGCTCAGTCTGCCGTTGGTGCATGATCCGATCACGACCTGATCTATTGCTACATTGCCCCAATTATCGGGTGTTCTCGCATTTTCGGGAAGATGCGGAAACGCTACCGTATGCGGAACAGCATCAAGATCTATATCTATCACCTGCGCGTATATCGCGTCCTCATCTGCCGTAAACTCCGTATACGACCTGTCCGAATGCGCTTTCATATATTCGCGCGTAAGATCATCGACCTCAAATATACCGTTCTTCGCCCCTGCCTCTATCGCCATATTCGCGATCGTAAATCTATCGTCCATGGTAAGGGAGTGCATACCCTCGCCGGTAAATTCCATTGATTTATATAAAGCACCGTCAACGCCGATCATACCGATTATATGCAGTATCAGATCCTTGCCGCTGACATACGGTCTGAGCTTGCCTGTGAGATTGAATTTGATCGCCTCCGGCACCTTAAACCACCCTTTGCCTGTAGCCATGCCTGCCGCCATATCGGTAGAACCGACACCCGTTGAGAACGCGCCCAGCGCACCATATGTACAGGTATGCGAGTCCGCGCCGATCACTACATCACCGGCGATAACAAGCCCCTTTTCGGGAAGAAGAGCATGCTCAATGCCTACCTCTCCGACCTCAAAATAGTTTACTATATCAAGCTCATTTGCAAAATCTCTTACTACCTTCGCCTGCTCTGCGGACTTTATATCCTTGTTAGGGGTAAAATGATCCGGTACGAGCGCGATCTTTGACTTGTCAAAAACATCGTCAACTCCCAGCTTTTTAAATTCACGGATGCCCACCGGGGCGGTAATATCGTTGCCCAGCACCAAGCTTAATTTCGCCATTATCAAGTCTCCGGCATTAACAGAATCCAATCCGGCTGACGCTGCAAGAATTTTTTGCGTCATTGTCATTCCCATAAAAAATCCACCCTTTCAAAAAACCTATAGTGAGTCTGATTATATCACATTTATTTAATTAAGTAAACAGTTTTTTGTTTTTTCTCGATAATTTTCAAAAAATTTCTGTTTTGGTCATGAAAGTTATTGATTTTTTGTCGAATGTGATATATAATATCGGTTGACGCGGTCGGCGCGGTGCGGCGACTGTGTATTTTTGGCATAATACGATACGGAGGTAGTTGTATGAAGATTTCAAAGGCATTAAAAGGCGCAGCGATCGTCGGCGCCGTACTCGTTGCCGCAAAAGGGCTTGATGACAGGCTCGAAACAACACATTATGTAATATCCTCGCCCAAGATCCCCAAAGCTTTTGACGGATTTCGCATAGTTCAGGTATCGGATATACATGCCTCGGTCATTCCCGGAATGACGGATGAAATTCGAGGCGAAGCCCCCGATATTATCGTATCGACCGGAGATCTGGTACACGACAGAGGCACATACGAGCCGGGCATAACATTTGCGCGCCGCCTGTGCGACATTGCTCCGACATACGCCGTTACGGGCAATCATGATGTGCGGCGATCGGATTATCGGCAGTTTCAGCACGACCTTGATCTTACCGGCGTTAGAACGCTCCACGACGAAAGCATAACGCTCTCGAAAAACGGCGCGGACATTACCCTCAGCGGCATAGACGATCCGTTTTCTCATGACGGCGAAAGGACTTCCGATAAAATATTGGCGTCGGCTTCAAAGATAGCAATGCCCGACAATTATCATATCCTTCTCTTTCACCGTGCAAACAATATGGGGCTTCTTAAACGCAAGGGATTTGACCTCATATTATCCGGACATATGCACGGCGGACAGATGCGCCTGCCCAACGGCGTAGGCATATGCACGCCGAAATCAAGCTGGAGCGGAAATTCGCCCCTCTTGTTCCCCAAGTATACGGGCGGACATTACAGGCATCACGATACGCATATGATAGTCAATCGCGGCACCGGCAATACGATGATCATACCACGGTTTTTTAATCGTCCGGAAGTGACGGTAATAATATTAAAAGCGCAAAGCTGAAGAGGAGAAAGAAAATGAAAAGAGCTATTTACACCTGTTTTCCAGGCGGCAAGCACAAGGTGCTTACGATGAGCTACGACGACGGACAGATCTTTGACCGTCAGCTTGTGGAGATATTTAACAAATACGGGATCAAGGGCACATTCCATCTTAATTCGGGTTTGACCCACAGCGAGAACGATAAGCGGATACAGCACGAGGAGATACGCGATCTGTATTCAGGACATGAGGTAAGCTGCCATACGGTCTATCACCCGACCATAGAGCGCTGCCCCTTGACTCAGGTTGCGATACAGATAATAGTGGACAGAAAAGATCTTGAAGCGGCGTGCGGTTACCCAGTACGCGGCATGAGCTATCCCAACGGCTCATATAGTCAGGACATCGTGAATATGCTTCCTGCCTGCGGCATTGAATACTGCCGCGTTGTCGGGAATACGGATGATTTTGCATTCCCGGAAAATTATCTTTTATGGAAATCGACCTGCCATCACTCGCACAATCTTATGAAGAATGCGGAACGCTTCGCAAACCTTGATAAAACGCAATAT
>CAJONM010000042.1 GCA_905235885.1 uncultured Clostridia bacterium | reverse complement strand
GAAGAATACGCCGTAGTCGTGATGACTCGTTTGGAAAACGGGTGCGCCGATACCGTATTCGGTAACGCCGTCCTCCGCGCGCATTTTTATGCTGATATTGCCGCCCGAAGCGGTATCGTAATAATAGCAGGCATCCTCAGGCTGATGACGCAGCGCGGATTTTGCTTTAAGATACAGCGAGCCTAAAAATGTGCCGTTTTTCTTATATTCATATATATTTTTTGATTTAGGAGCTTTACCGCCGGCAAATGAGAATGACTCATAGCCGTAATACGCTCCGTCTGCCGTCCAATGGTGATCGGTCATAAAATAAAGATTATCCTCCGTAGGGAAGGCGTTAAAAAGACGGCTGTATACATCGACGGTGGTTATGGTATCGTCAAGTCTTGAATACACAAGATCTATAGCTTCCTTCTGGCTGTCCTGAACGGATGAATACAGCGGATCGCAAAATTCAAGACGGGTAGGGACGAGCATGGAATACATATCGATATTCTTTGGGATCGATTTGCGGATGCTGTTGAGCGTATCGGCATATTTCGTCTCCGTTTCGGGAGATGCGTCAAACACCTCCATTATGCTGTTATCATATATGACAAGCCGCGAATTTTGAGCTTCTCCCGTTCCGATATCGGATGTGGTCGAAATGATCTGCCCCAATCCCTCGGGCGTGTATCCGTAAAAAGCGCCGATCTTGTTTGCAAGAGCCATGAGCTTTCCGCGATATGCCGTATTGTCATTGACATACTCGCCGAAACCATCCTCGAATGTTCCGTTTAGAACACTTTCGGGAGATAATGCGGGAATTGCGGCAGGCTCTCTGTTTTCCTTTAAAATACTGTCAATATCCGCCCGACCGACAAACAGGAAAACCGAAAACGCAAGCAGGGCGATGAACACAGCGGATACAAAATATTTTCGCATATCTCCACCCCCTAAAATCTGAAATACAAGAATGGATTGGATGTGGCGCCCGTAAGCGTTGCGATACACGCAACGAATATCGCAGCCATCACCGCTCCCTCTATTATCATACCTATAAATTTAATCGATATAAGCTTTTTATATATCGCATACGGCAGCGGCGTTGAGATCAGCACGCACGCGGCAAGCAGGAATATATTCGAGAAAAATACCGAAACGGTCGTTATATCATACAGCGCGCAGTCTTTGCCTATCAGTCGGCAGAAGAATGTCGTAAGCTCGCCGAAATCGGTGAAATAGAATATACTCCAGCCGATGACAACGAGGAAAAGCGTTATGACATTTGAAATGATCGGTAGTTTGGAAAGCTTTGAAAAGAACAGCTTTTCAATAAGGAGAAGCACTCCGTAATACAATCCCCATATAACGAAGTTCCAAGACGCTCCGTGCCAGAGACCGGTAAGCATCCATACGACCATGGTGTTAAACTGCCAACGCGATTTTCTGCAGCGGTTGCCGCCGAGCGGAATGTAGACATAATCGCGGAAAAAACTGCCGAGCGTCATATGCCAACGCCGCCAGAATTCTGTTACAGAACGGGATATATACGGATAATTGAAGTTTTGAGGAAATTTAAAGCCGAGCATCTTGCCCATGCCTATCGCCATATCGGAATATCCTGAAAAATCAAAATAGAGCTGGAACGAATAAAATATAATTCCAAGCCATGAGGACAATACGGTAGGCGTTGTCGACGCGGCAAAAAGCATATCCTTTGCATCACCGGCAAAATTGGCAATCAGCACCTTTTTACCCAGACCGAGTACAAACTGCGTCGCGCCGTCGGCAAAATCTGATACATGAACGCGTCTTTCACTCAGATCTGCCGCCACCTCAGAATATCGCACGATTGGTCCGGCGATAAGCTGAGGGAACATGGAAACGAAAGTCAGAAACTTCAGATACGATCTCTGAACGGGTGTCTGCCTTTTATATACATCTATAACATATGTCAGTATCTGGAATGTGTAGAACGATATTCCGAGCGGCAGTCCTATCTGCGGAAGAGGCAGGGAGAGTCTGAAAAGTGAATTGACGCTCCCGACCGTGAATGCGGCGTACTTGAATACGCCTATCATAAGTATGTCGAATGTTACCGCAAGAGCAAGAAAGAGCTTTCTTGCCGACGGTGCATTTGCCTTGTCGATACACAGCGCGAGGAGATAGTTTATCAGTGACGCGGCTATCAAAAGCACGACAAAGGAAGGCTCGCCCCACGCGTAAAATACAAGTGACGCTGCCGTAAGAACTATATTTTTATATCTTATGCTTCGCGACGGTGTGTAAAGCAGCAGCACCGCCGGGAAGAATACACATAAAAATATCAAGCTCGAAAAAACCATAAAACACGCTCCTCTTTGTATGGAAAACCACTACCAATTATACTACTTAATAACGGAAGTGTCAATAAAGATTTTGATGTTTTTTAGAGATTTTCGATAATATCAAGCAGCCCTGCGTGGCACTTGTTCAGCTCAAGGCCTTTATGCGCGTATGCTTTGGCAGACGCTTTATCACCCTTGCCAAGCGAGCCGAGCGCTGCCATGTAATAGCAGTGAACTTTGTTATTTTTGTTCAGATCACCTTCAAAGATAAGGAAATCCGGCAGCGATACCGCGAAATATTCTATTTTGACATCATCATCCATATGCTCTTTCGCATAATCGATAAACATATCAAAGCGTCTGTCGGCCTCCGCCGTCTCGCCAAGCTCACGCATCGACAGCGCGGCATAGTATGTCATCTCCGGCGGCTGATCGTTATAATACATGGCAGAGGTAAGCAGGAACTCGCCGCGTGCAGCCATTTTGTATGCCCACTTCTTCTTTTCCTCGTCTCTGTAAAATCCGCCGAGCATATAGTATATATCATTGTCAAGATTTCCGATCAGCTTGCCTTCACCGAGATTATCCGGATATGACAGTGCCGCTTCCAGATATTCTATTGCCCTCTCAGGCTCTCTTTTTGCCTTGTTTATAAGAGCTTTTCTGTACTGCGCCGGTATCTTGCCTTCACCGCCCTCCCATGGGTGGAAATTGTGGCTCATTATCCTGTTATACGCATCGTCGTATTCGTGTCTGAGATTGAGAAGCGTAATGTATTCGGTATACAGATCATCGCGCTTGTCGATGATTGCGATATTATCCTCCATTGCCTTAAATCTTTCTTCAAGAGACAGATTTAAAGTTCTGTAAAGCTGGTCAAGCTCAAAGAATATTCTCGCGTCCGTTCTGTCCATTTCAAAGGCTTTTTCCATTGCAGCTCTTGCGCGCTTCGGATCGCCGAGCTTATTATAATAAGCAAGCGAAAGGTTTCTGTATACGGTAGGCAGAGCTATCTTGTCGGCGCACGCCTCCCAGAGCGCGACCGATTTTTCCCATACGCCTTTATCGTAGAACAGGCAGCCGAGATAATACTTTGAGTAGCTGCCGCCGTTATCGGACGCATTTGAAAGTACAGCAATATCATCTGTTCTGTTGGGGAAGCAGTAAAGAGAAGATGCGCTTTCTCCGGCTTCCAACTCTGCGCGGTCGCCTGTACAGAAAAATCTGTAATAATGCACCATAGGCTCATCTGAGTTCGGAGCCATGGCAAGCACCTTGTCGGCTTCATCGTAAAGATATGCCGCCATATATGTCAAAGCAAGCTCAATGTAGTTATGGTTGTCACCGCGCATAACGCTTGTTAAAGCATCCGCCCCATCTCCCGTCAGACGATAGAGCTCATAGCGCGAGCCATGATCGAGCGGATCAAGCTCAATTGTCCGGCGCGCAAAGGCGGCAGCCTGCTCTGATTTGCCCGTAAGCCTCAATAAAGCGGTTTTCAGAGTTCTCGCCTTCATATTCTGCGCGCCGTAAACGAGCGACTTTTCAATATGATCGAGAGCTTCCTGGTAATCGCCTCTGCCGGCAGCAATGTTGGCAAGCTGATAGAAGCCTCTGTTTTGCTGGTTTCCGTCCCATATCGCCTTGTAGAATGCGTCATACGCCTTGTCGATCTCGCCTATCGCCTTTAATGATACTCCGAGATTGTAGTACGGCTCGCAGTCGTACGGATTCGGATTTTTCCATGTCGATGATGTTATCGCATTACGGAAATACTCTATGCTTTCCTCTGCCTTGCCATGATTATAAAGGTATTTTCCGTATCCGTTATTCAGCCTTATATCGGACGGGTCGCGCTTTAGCCCTTCAAGATAATACGGTTCGGGCGAATATGTAGCGTGCCTGTACTGCTCAAGATGCGTGGCGGCAAGAAACAGCTTTTCCGTAGTCGGGAGCTTTTCAGGCTCCGGTATAGCCTCCGCGGGTGAGGGTATGGATTGACTGTTTTTATGCGGTGTATAGCTGAGCAGCTCCTTGCCGTCCTTTGATACGGTAAGCGTCATTTCCTCTTCATTGTCGGGCGTAAATTCGATTTCCTTTGAGAAAATATCAACGGGGGATACGGTTGCCTTTTCTTCAAACAACACCTTATTTGCATATGTGAGCGTAACGGTAACATCCTCGATCCTGCCCGGAGCGTATACTACGACCTTTGTCATTTTGTTTTCGGTCACAACGCTCATGATTATCTCCGTTGATGCGTTCTTTACAGAGCCGACCTTCTTATACGGCATAAAGTATTGCAGGAATGTCTTTTCCTCATACGGCTTTATATATGTAAAGTCGGGCTGATTATCGGTGAACATACCTGTCATAAGCTCTATGTACGGCCCGTTTTCATCGGTAAGGTTTCTGTCCCATGCTCTGCCGAAATCGCCGTTGCCCCATGTCCACTGCTTTTTGCCGGGCGAGATGTGATGATCGGCGATATGCAAAAGTCCGGCATCCTCTTTAAAATCATAGTTACCGACAAAATTATAGTCGGAATGATATGCCATATACGATGTGGGAACAGGGATATTTTTATATCTTGAAATATCCGTACCGGGCGCATAGTCGTATTTATAGTACACCCCGTCTGCTATGGGGAATTTTGACACCGCGCGTTTGCCATGATCCATAACCGCCGTAACATCAGGCGGAAAAACGGACTGTGTATGATCGTTTACCGCCACAGCCGGATTTGCCCACCAAAGAAAGGTCTGGGGGCGGTCTGTCGGGTTATAGAAACGGCCTTTGATCTCAAGATATGCCTTGTCGGGATACAGCGTAAACGCCGCGGAGCTTTTTTGGTGGAACATCTTTTCCGTTTCACCGACAAATACGGTAGCGGAGCCGTCCTCATTCTCCTTTACGGTGTAGTCAACGGGGTCAAAGGTGGACGGTCTGTGATGCTGCGGCCAGTTGAACTCGATGCCGCCCGATATCCATGGACCGGCAAGCCCTACAAGCGCGGGCTTTACTACTTCGTTGTAGTATACGGCATCGTAGCCGTTGGTTTTGTCATAAAGACGCTGTATTTTTCCTCCGATCTCCGGCAGGATCATAACCTCTATGTAATCGTTTTCCAAAAAAATTGCGTTATACTCCTTGTCCGTCTTTACATCCGAGACACTCTCACATACGGGGTGAGGATAAACGCGTCCGCTTGACCCTTGGTACACCCTTTTTTCAAGGAACATAGGGTTTTTGTCATATTCCGATATCTGGTATGTGGGTATGATAACCTTTTCCTGTCTTAAAATGACCTTATCCATAAATAACGCTCCTTTGCGGTTTTTGTATCATTTTCTATATTATAAATGATTTTACAATAAAAGGCAATATAAAATTAGAAATCAATTTGGATGAGTGATCCATTTGAACAAAGCGCCTTCGGCGCACGCCTGCGGCGGGCAGAGAAGATAAAGCACTTTGTTATGCCCATGTGCGTTTCCGACCATAGGTCGG
>CAJONM010000041.1 GCA_905235885.1 uncultured Clostridia bacterium | reverse complement strand
CTCAAGCTCGTCATTGCTCAGCTCCTTGCCGATGTCCTTCATTTCCTCTTTTATCTCGGCTTTTATCTTTTGGCGCGATACCTCAACGAACGGCGCAAGATGTGTAAGGCTGATGCTCTGTCCGCCGTATTGGTTGGACGCGACCTGCGCTATTATCTGAGTTGCGATATTGCAGGCGGTCGAAAAGCTGTGCGGACGCTCGATAAGCGTTTCGCTTATGACTGTTCCGTTCTGGAGCATATCCTCAAGGTTTACCAGGTCGCAGTTGTGCATATGCTGCGCGAAATAATCCGAGTCATGGAAGTGTATTATACCCTCCTTGTCCGCATCGACCACATCCTGCGGCAGCAACAGCCTTGATGTCAGATCTCGGCTTACCTCGCCGGCTATATAGTCGCGCTGAACGCTATTTACAACGGGGTCTTTATTGGAATTTTCCTGAATGACATCCTCGTTATTGCATTCGATAAGCGACAGAACGCGGTCATCGGTGCTGTTTGCCTTTCTTATAAGCGAACGCGTATAGCGGTATTTTACATAGCTGCGCGCAACATCAAATGCGCCGTATGCCATGATCTGGTTTTCGACCATATCCTGTATCTCTTCGACCGATACGGCTCTGTTTGTCTTGTCGCATTTATAGCTTATATAATCCGCCGCGTCCTGTATCTGACCGTCCGTAAGTTCCTTTGTTGCTACCGAGTTGTTGGCCTTAATAATGGCAGCGACGATCTTTTCTCTGTCAAAATCGACCTCTGCTCCGTTTCTCTTAATAACTCTCATACTACCAACACTCCTTTCTAACACTATATCTTGTGGTTTTTTGGTTGGAAATCCATTATACTACACAAGATATTATTTGTCAAGGACATTCTTATACATTTTTTGTTACATTATTGTTACAAATATTACACAGCAAAAGATATTGTAAAAAATCATATTTTATGTTACAATAACAGGTAATAAATGATAGGAGCTGCATTCCTCTCAAACAAATCTGATGAAAGGAACTCAGAATATAATCATGTCCGATAACAGACAAAGCAAAACACGAAATTTTTGCATTATCGCGCATATAGATCATGGTAAATCAACGCTTGCCGACAGACTGTTGGAGCTTACCGGCGAGGTCGAAAAGCGCGATATGGAGCAGCAGATATTAGATGATATGGATCTGGAGCGCGAGCGCGGCATTACGATCAAGGCGCACGCCGTTACTTTAAAATATCAGTCGCCGGACGGCGGGGAATATATTTTAAATCTTATCGACACGCCCGGTCATGTGGATTTCAATTATGAGGTGTCAAGGTCGCTTGCCGCGTGCGAGGGGGCTATATTGATAGTTGACGCGTCTCAGGGCATAGAGGCGCAGACGCTGGCGAACACATATCTTGCGATCGATCATGATCTGGAGGTCGTGCCGGTCATAAACAAGATCGATCTCCCGTCGGCAAATCCGGAGGGAGCGATAGAGGAGATAGAAAATATAATCGGCATACCTGCTGAGGATGCGCCGAGAGTATCGGCAAAAACGGGACAGAATGTAGAAGATGTCCTTGAGGCGATCGTTAATAAAATACCGGCACCGACAGGCGATCGGACGGCGCCGCTGCGCGCACTTATATTTGACTCATACTATGACAGCTATCGCGGAGTTATAGTATATGTGCGAGTTAAAGAGGGTAGCCTCAAAGCCGGTGAGAGAATACGGATGATGGCTACAGGCGCGGAGTTTGATGTAGTAGAGGTCGGAATAATGCATCCGTCCGGACTTATCCCGACACAGTCGCTTGAAGCAGGTGATGTCGGATATATCGCCGCGAGCATAAAGAATATACAGGATACTCAGGTCGGCGATACCGTTACGACCGTTGCAAAGCCGGCATCGGAGCCGCTGCCGGGCTACAAGAAGGTAAATTCGATGGTCTTTTGCGGCATATACCCTGCCGACGGCGCTGACTACGAGGATCTGAAGGAAGCGCTTATGAAGCTCAAGCTCAATGACGCGTCGCTTATGTTCGAGGCGGAGACCTCCGTTGCGCTCGGATTTGGGTTTAGATGCGGATTTTTGGGGCTGCTGCATCTTGAGATAATACAGGAGCGGCTTGAGAGGGAGTATGACCTTGACCTTATAACGACCGCGCCAAGCGTTATATATAAGGTGCATAAGACAGACGGCGAAACCGTATGGTGCGATAACCCGTCAAATCTTCCGCCGGCGGTCGAGATCGCAGGCATGGAGGAGCCGATGGCTCTTGCAAATATAATGGTTCCGCGCGATTATGTGGGTAATGTTATGGAGCTGTGCCAGGAGCGGCGCGGCATATATAAGCATATGGAATATCTTGATCAGACGCGTGCGGAGATAACATATGAGCTGCCGCTCAACGAGATAATATACGATTTCTTTGACGCGCTGAAATCGCGCACAAGGGGCTACGCCTCATTTGATTACGAGCTTTGCGGCTACGCGCCCTCCAGCCTTGTAAAGCTTGATATACTGCTAAACGGCGAGGCGGTGGACGCGTTATCGTTTATAGTGTTTAAAGACAGCGCGTACTCTCGCGGCAGAAGAATGTGCGAAAAGCTCAAGGAAGTAATACCGCGCCAGCTTTTCGAGGTGCCGATACAGGCGGCGATAGGCTCAAAAATAATTGCGCGCGAAACGATAAAAGCACTGAGGAAGGATGTCCTTGCAAAGTGCTACGGCGGAGATATAACGAGAAAGAAAAAGCTGTTGGAAAAGCAAAAGGAAGGCAAAAAGCGTATGCGTCAGGTGGGTACGGTAGAGGTGCCTCAGGAGGCGTTCATGTCCGTCTTAAAGCTTGATTGATCGGAAAAAGCAGTCGACGCAAAAAACAACTGTTTTTTCTATATATATGGTTCAGCGCGATCTGAAATCACATCATATAGTATATATCGTTGTCAAAATGTACAAAAAAAAATCATATATTTGTGTGATTTACCAATATTTAAACAAAAGTTCAATAACTTCTTGCAATCCATAGTCTATTAGTTTATAATAACTGTAACTGTAGCGTAGAAATATTCGGACATATCAGGGGACAGTATATGAAAATATTAGTCGATGTAATGGGCGGTGATAACGCGCCGTCCGCACACATAGAAGCGTCGGTAAAAGCCGTATCGGAGCTTGATGTCGATATAGTTCTTATAGGCGATGAAAATGTTATAAAATCCGAGCTGTCAAAGTACGGCGATTATCGTGCGGACAGGATAAGCATAGTTCATGCGCCCGAGGTCATTTCAAATCATGAAGAGCCTGTTAAGGCAGTCAAACGCAAAAAGGACGCGTCCGTTGTCGTTGCGGCGCATATGCTCAAAAACGGCGAGGGCGACGCTATGCTTTCGATGGGCAATACCGGTGCTCTGCTGACCGCGGCGCTGCTTATCGTCGGACGGATAAAGGGGATACAGCGTCCGGCACTCGGCGCGATCCTGCCTACGGCAAAGGGACCCAAGCTACTCATAGACGCAGGCGCGAATACGAACTGCAAGCCCGAAAACCTTGTACAGTTCGCAATGATGGGCGATGTGTATATGAGAAACATATATAATATCGACTCTCCTGCGGTCGGTCTCGTTTCAAACGGCGAGGAGGAAGGCAAGGGCGATGATCTTACAAAGAAAACACATACCCGTATGAAGGATATGCCCTTTAACTTTATCGGTAATATCGAGGGACGCGACATCATGGAAGGCAATTCCGATGTTATGGTCTGCGACGGATTTGTGGGTAATGTCATATTAAAAACCATTGAGGGAATGGGCCACATGATAGGCGATATGATAAAGGATATGTTCTCGCAAACCATACGGACAAAGCTCGGTGCATTGTTCGTTATGAATTCGATAAAGGATTTCAAAAAGAAAATGGACTACCGCGAATATGGCGGCGCGCCGCTTCTGGGATGCAGAAGGCCCGTTATAAAGGGGCATGGCTCGTCGGACGCGTTGGCGGTATATTGCGCGATAAAGCAGGCAAAAATGTTTGTTGCCACAGATGTCATAGACGGGATAAGCAAAAAGCTTGCCGCCTGTGATCTGACGAAAGGAGCAGAAGAGGATAATGTTTAAGTCAAAAATATCCGGTATCGGTATGTATGTTCCCGAAAAGATATATGACAACGAATATATGACAACTATAGTTGATACTGACGATGAATGGATAACGCGGCGCACGGGCATAAAGCAGCGCCATGTGTCTGCGCCCGATGAATATACGACCGATATGGCGGCAAAAGCGGCGGAAAATGCGATCAGAAACGCCGGTATGACCGCTGCGGATATAGATTTGATACTTGCATCTACCGTAACGCCCGATTACTACACGCCTTCATGCGCGTGCGTAGTGCAGGGTGCGATAGGAGCAGTAAACGCGGCGGCGCTGGATGTAAACGCGGCTTGCTCAAGCTTCATTTCCGATCTGATAATAGCGGATCAGTTTATAAAAAGCGGTATGTACAAAAATATATTGATCATCTGCGCCGATGCGCTTACGAAAGCGACCGACTACAAAGACAGAGCGACCTGCGTGCTGTTCGGTGACGCGGCAGGCGCGGTGATCGTATCCGCAAGCAACGACTGCGGCGGACTGATCGCAAGCGAGATGGGCGCGGACGGTACAGGAGCCATGTCGATAACTCAGCTTGCATACAGAGAGGACAAGGAAGAGACGGAAAAGCGCGTCAGCGGAAGAAAAGAGACCGTGTGGATGGCAGGACAGTCCGTTATGAAATTTGCCGTAAAGGCTATGGCGGACTCGTCGGACAGAGTTCTCCAAAAAGCAGGTCTTACCTATGACGATATAGCGCTTATAATACCGCATCAGGCAAATTACAGAATAGTCGACAGTGCGCTCAATCGCATGGAAATAGACCGCAACAAGGTGTTTTTACATCTTGAAAACTACGGAAACACATCATCGTCATGCATACCCGTAGCACTTGCGGAGCTGTCGGAGCTGGGACGGATAAAAAGGGGAGACAAGCTGCTTCTGACGGCGTTCGGCGGCGGATTGACATGGGCGGCATGCATATTGGAGTATTGATCTCCTTATGCGGTTTTCTCAAACGGATTTTGTGAAAGGATCTATATATGAACAGATTATGTGAGTTACTGGGTATCAAATATCCCATCATACAGGGCGGTATGGCATGGGTAGCGACAGCGGAGCTTGCCGCAGCCGTATCAAACGGCGGCGGTCTGGGACTTATCGCTGCCGGCGGCGCTCCGGCGGATGTTGTCCGCGAGCAGATACAAAAATGCCGCAAGCTGACGGATAAGCCGTTTGGCGTGAATGTTATGCTCATGTCGCCGTTTGCCGATGAGGTCATGAGAGTTGTGATAGAGGAAAAGCCTGCCGCAGTTGCAACGGGGGCAGGAAATCCGGGAAAATATATCCCTGAGCTGAAGGCGGCAGGAATAAAGGTACTTCCCGTTATCGCAAGTGTTGCGCTGGCAAAGCGGATGGAGAAAATGGGTGCGGACGCCGTAATTGCCGAAGGCACCGAGGCAGGCGGTCATATAGGCGAGATAACGACTATGTGCCTTACGCCTCAGGTAGCGGACGCGGTATCCGTTCCGGTCGTATGCGCCGGCGGCATAGCCGACAGGAGAGGTGTTGTAGCAGCATTCGCGCTCGGCGCGGAGGGTATACAGGTCGGAACGCGGTTCATATGCTCCGATGAATGTATAGCGCACGATAATTATAAACAAGCTGTTATAAAAGCGAAGGATCGCGACGCGGTCGTTACGGGCAGAAGCACCGGCGCACCCGTTCGCGCACTTAAAAATAAGCTTACAAACGAATACGCGCGTCTTGAAAAAGAGGGTGCATCGTTTGAGGAGATCGAGCAGCTCGGTGTCGGAGGATTGCGCCGCGCGTTCTTAGACGGCGATACAGCCACAGGATCTCTTATGGCAGGGCAGAGCGCGGCTATGGTAAATGAAATATTACCCTGCGCCGAAATAATCGAGAGCTATTTCAGAGATATTGATGATATAATAGATACGATAAAGGAAAATATATAACATGGGAAAAACAGCGTTTTTATTTGCCGGACAAGGCTCGCAGGCACCGGGAATGGGCAAAGAGCTTGCCGAGAACTTTAAATGTGCCGATGATGTTTTTAAAGAGGCGTGCGAAGCGCTTGGATTTGACATAAAGGATATGATACTAAACGGCGATCAGCATACGCTTATGATCACCGAAAATACGCAGCCCACAATTCTGACAATGAGCGTTGCCGCGCTCAGAGTGGTTGAAGAAAAGGGGATCAAGGCAGATGTGGTAGCCGGTCTGAGCTTGGGTGAATATACGGCTCATGTCGCGTCAGACTCGATGAAATTTGCCGATGCGGTAAGGCTCGTTCGCAAACGCGGACGCTTTATGCAGGAGGAGGTCCCGGAGGGCGTCGGCGCAATGGCGGCTATCTTAGGGCTGAACGCCGATGATGTTCGCAAAGCCGCGGCGCAGGCATCGGATATGGGAGTCTGCACCGGTGCAAACTTCAATTGCCCCGGACAGATCGTTGTGTCGGGCGAGGCGGCGGCAGTCGCAAAATGCTGTGAGATCGCCAAGGAAATGGGCGCGAAACGGGCGGTAATGCTCGATGTTTCGGCACCGTTCCATTGCTCGCTGCTTACCGGTGCAGGGGAGAAACTGGCAAGGGAAATGGTAAATGTCGAAATATCCGATATGAATATCCCCGTCATAACGAATGTTACTGCCGACTATATAAAGAATAAGGATGATATAAAGCCGCTGTTGATAAAGCAGGTATCAAGCTCTGTTCTGTGGGAGGACAGCATACGGCGCATGATAGCCGACGGTGTGGATACATTTATTGAGATCGGACCGGGCAAGACTTTAAGCGGATTTATGAGAAAGATAGATAAAACGATGAACTGCTTCAATGTTGAGGATATGGCATCCTTGGAAAAGACGCTTGAAGCGCTCGGATAATGGGAGAAGAGATATGTTACAAGGAAAAACCGCTATAATAACAGGCTCCGGCAGGGGAATAGGCAAAGCGGTCGCTATGAGACTTGCCGCACTGGGCGCGAATATCGTCATAAACGACATTGTGTCATCGGTGGATGCCGATAACACATGTGAGGAGATAAAGGCTACAGGCGCGAAATGTATATGTATCAAGGGCGATGTTACAAACATCGACGATGTCAAGGCGCTTGTGGACGGTACGATAAAGGAATACGGACAGATAGATATTTTCGTAAATAATGCCGGAATAACAAGAGACGGACTTATGCTCCGTATGAGCGAAGCGGATTGGGATATGGTAATGAATATCAATCTCAAGGGCGCGTTCAATTGCATAAAGACCGTAGCAAGACCGATGATGAAAAATCGCGGAGGCTCGATAATCAATATGGCATCCGTTGTCGGCGTTATGGGCAATGCCGGACAGGCGAACTACAGCGCGTCGAAGGCAGGGCTTATAGGGCTTACGAAATCGACGGCAAAGGAATTTTCATCGCGCGGTATACGCTGTAACGCCGTTGCGCCCGGCTTTATCAGCTCCGCAATGACCGATAAGCTGCCCGACGATGTCAAGAAGCAGTATTTTGACGCTATTCCGCTCGGCAGGTTCGGAACGGTGGATAATATTGCCGATTGCGTGGCATTTCTGGCATCGGATATGTCGTCATATATAACCGGTCAGGTAATATGTGTTGACGGCGGTCTGGTAATGTAGGTTTGATATATAATTTTCCTACTGGGAAGATATATATAAAGGGACGCAAGTCTCGCACTTAATTTGAAAGGAGGTACTATAGGCAATGGAGGAATTTGAGAGAGTAAAGTCGGTTATAGTTGATCAGCTGAGTGTAGACGAAGCTGCCGTAACACCGGACGCGTCATTTGTTGACGATTTAAGTGCGGATTCATTGGATGTTGTTGAGCTTATCATGGGATTGGAAACGGAGTTTGATCTGGAGATCCCTGATGAAGATGCTGAGAAAATACGCACAGTCGGAGACGCTGTAAATTATATTAAGAGCCACTCATAATAGAGCAAATGGGGCTGTAAAAAACCGGGTTTTTTATAGCCCCGGAAATGTAAATAATGCCAAAGATTTGGTTTATATATACGAAACGCTTTATAAAAGCGCGGCATTCTTCTAAAACGGTTATGTGAAAGGATAATGTAGGTATGAAAAGAGTTGTGGTGACCGGCGTAGGAGCCGTGACACCAATAGGAAACGACGCAAAAACATTCTGGCAGAGCATAAAGGACGGCGTATGCGGAATTGATACGGTAAAGGGATTTGACGCATCGGCATTTAAAACAAAAATTGCCGGAGAGGTCAAGGATCTGGACTATGAGCAGTTTATCGAGCGGAAAGAGCTTCGCAAAATGGATAAGTTTACCCGTTTTGCGGTCATAGCGGCAACGGAAGCTGTTGAAAATTCCGGACTTGATATGACAAAGGAAGACCCATGGCGCGTGGGCTGTATAACAGGCTCCGGGATAGGCGGTATAAGCACATTCGAGGAACAATTCAAGATGTTTATGCAGCATGGCCCCGGACGCGTAAGTCCGTTTTTTATCCCTATGATGATAGGCAATATTGCTCCGTGTCAGATAGCGATAAAATTCAATGCAAAGGGCGTGAATGAAAATGTCGTTACGGCGTGCGCGTCAAGCACAAACGCGATCGGAACGGCATTCAGGCATATACAATACGGCGATAACGATGTAATCATAGCAGGCGGCTGCGAGGCGACCGTCACGCCTATGACATTTGCCGGATTTTGTAATATGAAGGCGATGTCAACAAATAATGATGATCCCAAGCACGCGTCAAGGCCGTTTGATCTGAACCGTGATGGCTTTGTCCTGTCGGAGGGTGCGGCATTTCTCATACTTGAAGAGCTTGAGCACGCAAAGGCAAGAGGCGCCGATATTATATGCGAGCTTGTCGGATACGGTGCAACGGACGATGCCTACCATATAACAAGTCCCGTACCGGGCGGCGAAGGCGGAGCGAAAGCGATGGAGTTTGCTATAAAAGATGCCGGAGCGGTGCCTGAGGACATAACATACATCAATGCGCACGGCACATCCACAAAGTATAACGATCACTTTGAAACGGACGCCATTAAAAAGGTTTTCGGTGATGCGGCGTATAAAGTGGCAGTCAGCTCCACAAAATCTATGACGGGACATATGCTCGGCGCGGCAGGCGCTACGGAAGCTGTCATATGTGCGTATGCGATACGGGACGGATATATCCCTGCCACGATAAATTACGAAACGCCCGATCCTGACTGTGATCTTGACATAGTCCCGAACGAGGGAAGAGAGACGGATGTTGAATACGCTATGTCAAATTCACTCGGATTTGGCGGTCACAACGCTACATTGGTATTTAAAAAATACCACAAGTAAATGAAATAAACAAGCGCCGTAATTACAGCGCAGTCAGGAAAGGATCAGATAGCTATGGAGAACAATATAATTATTTTAGAAGATGAAAACGGCGTAGAGATAGAATTTGAAACGATCGATGTGTATGAGTTTGAAGGACATACATTTTTCGCTCTTGTCGAGTGTCTGCCGGAGGGTGAGTCGGACGAAGTCCTCATTATGATGGTCGAGGGCGATCTCAACAGCGATGACGCTGAGCTTGTCATGGTCGAGGATGAAGCGCTTTTGCAGCGTGCGTTCGATGAATTTGTTAAGCGTGACGAAGAGCTTTCAGAGTAACATTGATGTAATCAAAATGTAAATAAATAACGCTTGTATTTTACGAGCGTTTGTGCTATACTATAACTACAGAGAATCTCCTGGAGTTTCGCGTGAAAATAGTCAATTTTTTACCAACACTTCTTAAAAGGGATGCTCTCTCCGAGCGTGGCGCACATGCCTCCTTTCACCTTATGGTGACTGCCAGTGGACTTGTAAAGCGTGCGGGAAGCGACCCACCTGCTTTGGCAGGTAGAAACTTGACTTATGAACACGGTTACTCCGGGTTTCTTTTTTGCTTTATAAGCAGTGTGCGCCTAAGGCGATTTATCTGGAACAAAGCGCCTTCGGCGCACGCCTGCGGCGGGCAGAGAAGATAAAGCGCTTTGTTATGTCCATGTGCGTTTCCGACCATAGGTCGGATATTTCGCACGGGCAATTAAATCATTTTTT
>CAJONM010000040.1 GCA_905235885.1 uncultured Clostridia bacterium | reverse complement strand
CCGACCTATGGTCGGAAACGCACATGGGCATAACAAAGCGCTTTATCTTCTCTGCCCGCCGCAGGCGTGCGCCGAAGGCGCTTTGTTCTGTGCATTTCGTATTGTCATCATATATCCTCCTGACTGTTTTACTTATCGGCTGTGATCGCATCCATGGACTTCCTTACAGAGGATATTTATTCGTTGTCCGGAGTGACTTTAAGTCCCTTTACGATAGTAGAGGCAAGCCTTCTGTTTTCACCAAATTTTTCATATGCAAAACCGAATGTGCAGAATACTATAGCACCGATGAAGTTTACGAACAGATCCTTCATGCTGTCTAAAATGCCAATATCCAAAAATCCGCCATCAACGGTATATACATCGCCCGATGCGGTATAAATATTCGTGGACACGATATCCGTAACTCTGACAGCAGTCTGGCTTTTTGACGGATCAAGAGCGCAGGAATTAATGCTCTGCACGATGAAATCCTTCTGCATATCAGTATGGAAGAATATATCCATGCCGCACTCAAAGAATTCCCACAGTACGCCGATTGTCATTGAGAAGCAAAATGCCACTATAGTCAGGTATAAGGGTGACAGACTGACATTGCTGTTATTTCTGTTGAGCAGGTCTACGGTTGAGTATCCGACTGCTGCGAACAAGAAGCCGTTCAATGTATGCAGCATCGTATCCCATATGGGGATCAATGTATAGAAATGATCGAGCTCGCCCAATATTACCGCGGCAAAAATGAAGCAATAGATAATAGATTCAAACAGCGGTGCTATCCTGATCTTCATTGCGTCCTTAAAAAAACTCGGTAAAAGGAACAAAAACAGTGCCAGAATACAGGTTGCCGCGCCCTCATAATTGCCGATAATGATACTTCTTATCATAGCGGCAACTACCATAATACGAAGAATTGTAAAGAGGATGAATACTTTTTTGTTCTCTTTAACTCTGCTGATAAGGCTGTTTAGATAATTTTTTACTGGATTCGTTTTCATAAGTATCTCCTTTTTATTTATATAAGTTTTTTCTTTTAGTTCTTTTATCGTGCTGAGACTGCTTCATCATTTTTATATGCTCACGGAGAGTGCTGTCGGAGCGGAACGGCTGGAAGAAATGGTATTTGCTTTTCTGTTCAGCCTGATATTTACGGACGCGACCCTTAAGCTCTTCATAGTGTATGACAACCTCATATTCATCTGAGAGCGTTTTGAGCTTTGCAATGAGGTGGGTAGAGTAAACGAGATCGATTATTAATACACCGTAAAATACACCTATAAAGAACGACATGGCAAGATTGTGTGAGAGCCAGTCAAGCGCATCAAGAATGTTGGGGTGTACCACATAATAATACGCAACACCCAGCAGTCCCCAGCACAATGAAAACTTCGGACATATAATACCTTGTATATTGCCCCATTCATTGGAGTAATCCCATAGTCGAACATGATAATATTTAAAAGAAACAATACCGGCAATATATTCAATGACCGTCATAGCCGGAGCCATAGCCAGCAGAAGGACAACAGTATCCGCAATGTTGTTGCCAAGGTCAATGTGCTTGCGTATTCCGGCGATCAGATACAGCATACAGAGCCCTGAGCCGTAAAGCGGCAGATACGGGCCAACGCAAAAGCCGGGATTTATCCATTTTCGTTCGGGGTTGTTTTTTGACATGAAGCGTCTATACAAAAGCTCCAATACCCATCCGAAAAGAGAGCCTATGAAAAATAAGAATGCAAGAATTAATAGTATATTCAACTGCAACATAACCCTTCTCATCAAAATATATTTCATTCTACCATATCATCGGAAAAAAAGCAAGAAAAAATAAAACCTCATATTGAAATTTTTGTCAAAATATGATATAATATCTATTTGAAGAGGCGAGCATAAAAGCAGGAGGAAGTGTTAATGAAATCGGGCAGGCGATTGTATCTCGTGCTGAAGCGGACGGGCGGACTGAAGCTGTTTATCGTGTACCTGCATCGCGTCAAATGTTATTCTGATTTAAGGTGGGATATTTCATGAAGAAAATATTGGGAAGAGTAATAGTAGTTTTACCGGCTATCGCGATCCAGATATGCTGGTATCTTCTTATGATAAGTACATTTAACGGCTTACTGCAAGGACATTTGGGCGATATTATCAGTACTTTGTTCTCTGTGCTTGCCGTAATATTCGTTGTTAATATTGTTGGCAAAAGAGATGAAAGCTCGTACAGACTTCTTTGGGTAATAGTGATAGTCACTATGCCGGTTCTTGGCGCGCTGCTTTATTTCATGGTGGGTAATAAAAAAACCGGAAGACAGCTGAAAAAGCGCCTTGATACATCATATGCGTTATTTGACATACCCGATGATGCACAGAGCGATGAGTGTTTATCGGATATTATGAAGGACGATCTGCGTATAGGACAGGCTGTCAGGCATGTATCAGAATCAACGGGTTTTCCTGTTTTTAAAAATGACACATCAAAGTATTATCCCTTTGGAGAAGATATGTTCGTTGATATGTGCGAGGATCTGAAAAAAGCGAAAAAGTATATCTATGTAGAATATTTCATTATCCAGTCGGGCAGGTTCTGGGATACGCTTACGGATATTATGGCGGAAAAGGCGAGCGAGGGCGTAGATGTACGAGTCATGTACGATGACCTCGGAAGCATAGGAACATATTCTGTGGCGGATATTGCAGGACTTTCCAAAAGGGGAATAAAATGTATACCGTTCAACCCGTTCTTCCTGATAAGGTCGCAGCTGAATAACCGCGACCACAGAAAGATCATGGTAATAGACGGAAAAGTAGCATACAGCGGCGGTGTTAACCTTGCGGATGAATATATAAATGAAGTCGAAAGATTTGGGCGTTGGAAGGATATAGGATTTAGGATAACGGGTAAAGCGGTAATGAGCTATGCGTTTATGTTCGCGGAGTTCTGGAACGCGTTTTCAAATGATCTGATAGATGTCAATGACTTTTCGTACGGCGCAAACAGCAACGAGAGTTCGCACGGTGCATCTAACGGATATATACTTCCGTATTACGATTCGCCTATACGCGAGGAGCACACGAGCAATGAGCTGTTTACGGATATGCTGTCATCCGCGACAGACTATGTATGGTTTTACACACCGTATCTTATCCTGGGCGATTCTCTCTTTGACGCATTCATACGCGCTGCAAAAAGGGGAGTGGATGTCAGGATAATCATGCCGGGCATACCGGATAAAAATATGGTATTCAGACTCTCAAGAAGCTATTATGAAGATCTGATGAAGGCGGGTGTAAAGATATATGAATACACACCCGGATTTGTTCACGCAAAGGCGTTTATTGCCGATGACAAGATAGCCGGTATAGGAACCGTCAACCTTGATTACAGAAGCTTATTTTTGCATTTTGAATGCAATTCGATATTCTATAAGGCAGACATTATAAAGGAGTTGAAAAAAGACATCCTTGACACGCAGGCAGAATGCGTAGAGATAACGATGGAGGATGTCAGATCCGGCATCCTGTACAGCTCAAAGAGCAAAGCGACTAATATCGTGCCCTCTGATAATAAAAAGCATTATATCAGCAGGTTCATAAACAACATTCTTCACGTGATAGCGCCGCTTCTGTAGAAATAATTAATATTAAAAGGGATGATAGGGATGCTCCGACAAAGTCGGAGCATCATTTTTCTTTTGTTTGAAATGATAGCTATTGATTTTACCGAAAAAGTGTGATACAATACCCCCATAGACAGCAAGGTGGGAGTTTGGTATGGATATGAATTTGATACAAAGTTTTTCGGTTGATCATACGGCAATTGTTCCCGGTATTTTTATCAGTCGTGAGGACAGGATAGGAAACAATGCGGTGACTACATACGATATACGGCTTAAAAAGCCGAACAGGGAGCCGGTAATAGATGTGGCGGCGATGCATTCTCTTGAGCATATTATAGCCACAACTCTGAGAAATGCCCCTGATTGGAAGGACGAGATCATCTATTGGGGACCAATGGGATGTCTGACGGGGTTTTATCTTATTCTCAAGAATAACCGTTCGCCTCAGGAAATCTATGAGCTTGTTCTGAACGCGTTTAAATCGGTAAATGATGCAAAGGAAGTGCCCGGTGCCACACCGGTCAATTGCGGCCATTATCTCATGCATAACCTTGCAATGGCAAAGCTGTATGCAGCCGAATTTGTTGACTATCTCCAAACCAATGCAGGCAGGCCCGAGATTTTCAACTATCCTAAATCGGAGCGTCTCGTAATAAATGATGAAACGCTGTTTTACGATTCGTAATAAATATATAAAATCTGTTTTATGGTTTTGACCGAGCTTTAAGGAGTGTTTTTTTAATGTCCGTCTATACTGATAAAAAAAATGCGAGAATGGGTTATGCCGACACGGCGAATGTGATACTTGAAACGGGCAGCCGCTTGGAGATGAGCGAGCGTGTCGGACTGGGGTATATCATGGGCATAGATCTCCCTCGGCTGATCGCTCCGTCATACGAGGTTCATGGATTGACGCTGAGATATACCGCCGCGGATGAAGCGGTAATAAACGGTGATAAGCAAGATGGAGATGTTGTAAAGCGTTACGGCGGTTGGGAGGCAAAGGGCGCGTGGAAATCGGATGCGCAGGAAATATATACGCTTGCCGGTGAGCAGATGGGGCATTGGCTCTGTGCCGCGGCATTATTCTATAACCATATAAAAAACAAAGGCACTGTTACGCTCAGTGCCGCATCTTTAAACGGCAATGACGCATCTGATGATGCGCCGAAGCAGAAAGATGATATGACGATCACTCCCAAAGAGCTGAATGACAGGATAGAGTATGTCATAGATAAGCTTGACCAATTGCAGAATACCGAGATCCCGAACGGATGGACGGCAGCGGTAAACAAGGAATATATAGGCGGCTGCGATGAAACGCCGTTTCTTAATTGCTTTGCCGGGCAGTCGGACTGGTGCGGCAAATACTGGGTACCGTGGTATAATATACATAAGGTGTATCAGGGTCTTTTGGATGTGTACGATAATTGTGAGCCGAAGCTTGCGTTAAAGGCGTACACGGTGCTCAAAAGATTGGCGGATTGGGCGGCAGACGGCATATCCAACCTTACGGATACGCAAATTCAAAATGTACTTGAGATAGAAT
>CAJONM010000039.1 GCA_905235885.1 uncultured Clostridia bacterium | reverse complement strand
TCCGCAGTCGTAAACGGCGGAGAGCGGTTGAAGCCCCGTATCGTTAAGGAGATAACCGACTCCGACGGCGTTGTAAAAAGCTATGACTGAGAGGTCGTAAACAGAGTTATATCGGAAAGCACATCCGAGACGATGCGCTACATTCTTGAACAGGTCGTTGCCGATCCGAATGCAACGGGCAAAAATGCTTATGTAAAGGGCTACAGGATAGGCGGAAAAACGGGAACATCCGAGAAATTGCCGCGCGGCAGTGATAAGCGTGTCGCATCGTTCGTAGGCTTTGCTCCGGCAAACGATCCTGAGCTTGTCTGCCTTGTAATGCTTGACGAGCCGCAGACGGCGAATAAATACGGCGGTACGATCGCCGCGCCGGTAGTTGGGGAGATACTTTCCGAATCGCTCAATTATTTAGGCGTGAGCAAGCAGTACACCGAGCAGGAGGAGCCGGATGTATATATCAATGTGCCGGAGGTGCGCGGAGAATTAAAGGAAAACGCGATGGCGCAGTTGACCGAGTCGGGACTGAGATATGTGATAAAGGGCTACGGCAAAACGGTAACAGACCAGCTCCCGTCACCGGACGAGAGATTAGAGAAGGATTCGATCGTTATATTGTATACTGTAGACAGAGATGAAAACGATCTTGTGGAAGTACCTGATCTTTCGGGCTATTCTGTATGGGACTCAAAGTATCTGCTCAATACGCGCGGTCTTAATTTTGAAATAAGCGGCGCAGGGCACAGTGAATCCGGAAATGCGTTCTCCGTATCGCAAACGATCACGAAGGGAACGCGTGTTCAGCCCGGTACGGTCGTTGGCGTGGAGTTCAGGCAACAGACAAACGATTAACATAAGTGGGGTGTAATGAATATGTTAGCAGGTGAGCTGTTAAAAAACTGTCCGTCGGACATATCGGGCATTGATGTTACGGGCATAGCATATGATTCAAGAAAGGTTACGGACAATAATATATTTGTCTGCATAAAGGGCTATGAAACGGACGGTCATAAATACGCGGCGTCTGCGGCGGCAAACGGCGCGGCTGTGATCGTGGCACAGGACAGAATAGATGTCGATGTACCTGTTATTTATGTAAATGACACGAGAAAGGCGCTTGCTGAGCTTGCGAGCGCATTCTACAAAGATCCGTCATCAAATCTGTCGCTTGTCGGCATAACCGGAACGAACGGCAAGACTACCACGACATATCTTGTAAAGAGCATACTCGAAGCGGCAGGGAAACGCGTCGGAGTTATAGGCACCAACCAGAACATAATAGGCGATAAGCTCCTGCTGACGAAAAGCACCACCCCCACAACGCCAAACGCGCTTGAGCTTCAGCAGCTTTTCAATGAAATGGTAAACAACAGTGCCGAATATGTTGTCATGGAGGTATCCAGCCACGCGCTTGAGCTTGACCGCGTATACGGCTGCACATTTGATGTCGGTGTGTTTACAAATCTGACGCAGGATCATCTTGATTTCCATGGCACGATGGAAAATTATTTCCTTGCGAAAGCAAAGCTGTTTGACATATCGAAAAAGGGCGTTATAAACGCGGATGACAAATACTGCTCGCGCATAGGCGGCAGCGATATAATGACAATAGGATTGAGCGGCGAGCGCGATCTTAAAGCGGAAAACATCAAAATAACGCCGCGCGGCTCTGAGTTTGATCTGATATATAAGGGTGAGCGAAAGAAAGCTTATATCGCGATACCGGGGCAATTCAGCGTCTACAACGCACTTTGCGCCGCAGGAGCGGCATTGCAGCTCGGTATAGACATAGACACGATAATCGAAGGACTTGGCAACGCGCATGGCGTTGTAGGAAGAGTGGAGGTCGTTCCGACTGACACCGATTATACGGTCATAATTGATTATGCACACACGCCCGACGGTTTGGAGAATGTGATACAATGCGTAAAGGGATTTGCCGAGGGCAGGACGATAACCTTGTTCGGCTGCGGCGGAGACCGCGACAACACGAAGCGCCCGATAATGGGTGAAATATCAGGCAAGCTGTCGGACTTTACCATCATAACATCCGATAATCCCAGAACGGAGGATCCCGAACTGATAGTAAGGGATATTGAGGTCGGAATGAAAAAGACGGACGGTAAATATATACTTATTACCGACAGACGCGAAGCGATAGGCTATGCTCTGGATATGGCGCAAAAAGGGGATGTTATAATCCTTGCCGGCAAGGGACAGGAAACATACCAGATAATCGGCAAGGAGAAGTTCGATTTTGACGAGCGTATCGAAGTATACACGCATTTGAAAAGGGACTGTTAAAAACAGCCCCTTTATATCTAAAGGGAGATGAGAGCTATGCAGCCGCTTACGATATATGAGATCATAAAGGCTACCGGCGGCAAACCGCTGCAGGAAATAAAAGAGGACATTCCGATAACGGATATAACTACCGATTCGCGTAAGGCGGCGGATGGGTGTTTGTTTATCCCTCTTATCGGGGAGAATATGGACGGACACAATTTTATCGGATCGGCGATAAGCCGCGGCGCGACCGCCTGCCTTACGCAAAACGATGCGGAAAATACAGATGCGCCCATGATCAAGGTGTCTGATACGAGAAAGGCTCTGGGCGATATTGCCCGATTCTATAAGGAAAAATATTATGTGCCGAGCGTGGGCATAACAGGCAGCGTCGGGAAGACGACAACGAAAGATCTTGTTTATTCTGTCCTTGCCCGTCATTATAACGCGCATAAAACGCAGCGCAATTTTAATAACGACATAGGTGTTCCGCAGACGATCTTCGGAATTGAGCGCGAACATAATATGGCGGTCATAGAAATGGGTATGAACCATTTCGGCGAGATCGAATACCTTGCCGGCATCGCAAAGCCGGATATTGCAATAATAACGAATGTGGGTATGTCGCATATAGAGAACCTTGGCTCGCGCGAGGGGATACTCAAAGCAAAGCTTGAGATAACCAAGAACTTTACGGAAAAGAACACGCTGTATATAAACGGCGATAACGACCTGCTCAAAACGGTAAAGGATACACCATATAATGTAAAGACCTTCGGCACAGGCAGCTCAAACGATGTATACGCCAAGGATATAGTAACACATGGCTTGGACGGAGTAGGCTTTACCGTTGTATATGACAAGGGCGAATTTCGCGCCGAGGTGCTTGCGCCCGGCGCACACAATGTATATAACGCGCTTGCGGCGGTATGCGCCGGACTTCATTTCGGAGTAAGTAAAGAAGAATGTATAGAGGGACTTAAAAGCTGCAAATACACCGATGGCAGACTTGAAATAATAAGGCACAACGGTATGGAGATAATAAGCGATTGCTATAACTCCTCGCCCGATTCGATAAGGGCGGCAGTTAAGGTACAGAAATTTACCGATGCGCCAAAGCGTGTAGCCGTTTTGGGTGATGTGCTGGAAATGGGTGATTATGCTCCCAAGGCGCATTATGATGTAGGCGCGGATATAGCAAAGGAAGGACTGGATCTTCTTATTACCGCCGGCGCTAATGCAAGGCATATCGCAAAAGGCGCAGCGGATGCCGGAATGAGGAATATAAAAAGCTACGATACGACCGAACAGGCGGCTCAATATCTGCCGACGCTTGTGGGAGAAGGCGACAGCATTCTTATAAAAGCGTCGCATGGCATGAAATTCGATAAGCTCGTCGATGAGCTGACGAAAATGTAGGAGATGCGGAAAGGACTGTGCAGATGAAAGAATTTATTGGTGCTACATTGTTATCACTCGTACTGGCGTTTTCCGTAACAGCGGTCATAGGCAGAAAAGTCATAGACTATCTCCATAAACTGAAATACGGTCAGGAGATACGCGAAGAGGGACCGTCATGGCATCAGACGAAATCCGGCACGCCTACTATGGGCGGCATAATGTTCATAATAGGTATCGGTATCTCGATATTGATAAATCTTGTCATAATACAGCTTATGCACAATATGCGCTATGAGATGCTCAAGGTAGCCATGCTGTTTGCCGTATCTTTGGGATTCGGAGCCATAGGATATATAGACGATTATATAAAGGTGGTAAAAAAGCGCAATCTCGGACTTACTCCGATACAGAAGTTTTTGCTTCAGCTTGCGTTTGCACTGCTGTATGTTATCATGCTGATGTTTATGGGAATGCTCAAGACGGACATTATCGTGCCGTTTTTCAAACGCGCGGTGACCGTTCCTATACTGCTTTATATACCGTTTGTCATGTTCGTGGTGGTTGGCACCGTAAACGCGGTAAATCTTACCGACGGTCTTGACGGGCTTGCGTCGAGCGTGACCGCTGTCGTAGCGTTGTTTTTTGCGGTTTACGCCTTTTTCATGTGGGGCGATGTGCCGCAAACGGGCGTGAGCATATTCGCGACCGCGGTAACGGGCGGACTTCTCGGATTTCTTATATATAACAAATATCCGGCGCGTGTGTTTATGGGCGATACCGGCTCGCTGTTTCTCGGCGGCGCCGTCGCGCTCATGGCGGTGGATCTGAATATGTATCTTTATCTGATAATTGTGGGATTTATATATTTTGCCGAAACGCTTTCGGTCATATTGCAGGTGACATACTTCAAATATACAAGGAAGAAATACGGCGAGGGAAAACGATTGTTCAGAATGACACCGCTGCATCACCATTTTGAGATGAAGGGATGGAGCGAGGTGCGGATAGTGACGACATTTACGGTCGTTACGATATGCCTGTGTGTTTTGGGAATGTTGTTATAGTAGTTGAAAGGAGCATATGATGGCACAACCGGTCAGCAGCGGAACGCGGCGCGTAACGCGCAAAGCGCAATCCGCCGGAACGCGTCAGCAAAGCCCCAAAAAGGCGGCTGATACCGGCAAACGGACGCGGACATTTAATGCCGAGCAGGCAAAAAAGAAGATCAAAAAGAGAAAAGGGCTGATCGCGGTAGGCGAGCTGGACTATACTCTGCTGTTTTTTATAGTGCTCATAGTTGCCATAGGACTGATCGCGATGCTTTCGGCATCGGCTCCGTCCGGAAACCGCATATACGATAATTCGTATTATTTCTTTAAGCGTCAGCTTTTCTTTATAATCGTCGGTCTTGTCGGGATGATCGCAGTATCGCGAATAAATCTCGATAATATTCTGCATCTTATACCTGCAGCGTTCTGGGTATGCGTCGCGCTGCTTGTGCTGGTGCTGATACCCGGTATAGGCGTAAAGGTGAACGGCGCGCGGCGATGGATGGACATTTTTTCGATACAGATACAGCCGTCCGAGCTTATGAAGCCGGTAATAGCGATGTACATAGCGTATCTTATAAAGATAGGAAAAGTTGATCTTACGACCTTTAAAGGTATAAGGAGATGCGGCGGTATAATCGGACTTGTCGCGCTGCTTCTGATGCTTGAAACGCATCTTAGCGGAACGATCGTTATAGTAGGTATCGCACTGTGCGTTATGATCGCCGGCGGAATGCCGATACGCCCCGTTATAATACTGGGAATTATCGGTATCGTATTCGTTGCGGTGTATCTGCATTTTGACAGTATGCGAATGGCGAGAGTTACGGCGCTCATTGATCCGTTTGCCGATGCACGCGGAACAGGTTATCAGATCTCGCAGAGTATATACGCAATTGGATCTGGCAGGATATTCGGCTTAGGCTTAGGTCAGAGCGTTCAGAAATATTCAAATCTGCCCGAGCCGTATAATGACTTTATATTTGCGATCGTATGCGAGGAGCTGGGCTTTTTCGGCGCGGTCATAATAATACTGCTTTTTGCGGCAATGTTCCTTAAAGCGATGCGGATAGCGATGGCGGCGCCGGATGTGTGGTCATCGCTTACCTGTGTCGGGATCGCGTCACAGATAGGTATACAAACATTCTTTAATATGGGCGTTGCCGTATCGCTGATACCAAATACCGGTGTGTCTTTGCCGTTTTTCAGCTATGGCGGAACATCTATAATGACGCTCCTTTTGGAAATGGGTATATTGCTCAATGTTTCCAGAAGATGTGTAAAGGAATAGTATTCTCCTTGAACGGGAAGGGAGTTCATAAATGAGAGTTATATTTGCCGGCGGCGGAACGGGCGGACATATCAATCCGGCAATATCCGTTGCCGATTATGTAAAATCAAAGGAAAACGACTTCAGCGCACTGTTTATCGGCACGGAAAGCGGGCTTGAAAAGCAGCTTGTCCCCAATGCCGGCTATGATATAAAATATATAGATATTGAAGGGTTTGACAGAAGGCATATCCTGAAAAATGTGTCGGTCGTGCAAAAGCTGCTCAGATCGCGCAGCGACTGCCGCCGCATAATCCGCGAGTTTAAGCCCGATTGCGTCGTATGCACAGGCGGTTATGTAAGCGGACCTGTGGCGATGGCGGCGTACAAGGAGGGTATACCGGCGCTTATACATGAGCAGAATGTATATCCGGGACTTACGGTAAAGGGCGCACAGAAATATGTCAGATACCTTGCCCTGAGCTTTGATGAAACAATAAATTTTATAAAGGCTAAGGATAAATGCGTCGTAACGGGCAATCCTATACGAAGTGAAATATTAACAGCCGACAGGGAGCAGTCGAGGAAACAGTTAGGGATAAATAAGCCGTTTGTACTGATCTTCGGCGGCAGTCTCGGTGCGGACAGGATAAATGAAACAGTTATCGCCATGCTGCCGATGATAAAGAAAAACGGAAATATAAAGCTCCTATTCGGCACAGGTGAGCGCAATTATGAGAAGATATCCAAAGAGGTAGAGGAGCGAGGGTTCTCTGATGACAATATAGAGATAGTTCCGTATATAAACAATATGGCACAGGCAATGGCAGCGGCGGACATAGTCGTGTCGCGTTCGGGCGCGATAACTGTATCGGAAATAGCGGCACTCGGCAAGCCTGCGATACTGATCCCGTCTCCGAATGTGGTGCGTAATCATCAGGAGCAGAATGCGCGTGAATTTGAACGCATTGATGCGGCGGAGGTCATATCCGAGTCGGAGCTTTTACCCGACGCGCTGTATGATCGGATAGTGCAAATGTCGGGCGATAAAGAGCGACTTGAAAAAATGTCCCAAAACCTCAAAAAAATAGCTAAGACCGATGCGCTTGACAGGATTTACCAATTAATTTACAAAATGACAAGATGAAGCGGCTTATATGGCCGCTTCACTCTGTTATACATATTTTCTCAACTGCTTGAGTGCCGATTTTTCAAGACGGGACACCTGTGCCTGAGA
Source organism: uncultured Clostridia bacterium (assembly GCA_905235885.1). Classification (GTDB taxonomy): domain Bacteria; phylum Bacillota; class Clostridia; order UBA1381; family UBA1381; genus Ornithomonoglobus. The sequence continues at coordinate 8,299 of CAJONM010000039.1, read as the reverse complement.
TATTCCTATATCGTTTGCTACCTCCATTTGCGTTTTTCCGCAAAAAAAACGCAGATTAAGAATATGCTTTTCACGATCCGAAAGGCGTTTCATCGCTTCATCGAGCGCAATGCTTTCAAGCCAGTTTGCGTCGGTGTTTTTTGTATCCTTTACCTGATCCATAACATATATTGCTTCACCGCCGTCATGATATATAGGCTCAAACAGCGATATAGGCGCGGCGATCGCGTCAAGCGCCATTACTATCTCCTCCTTAGGTATACCGAGCATATCGGAGATTTCCGCTATTGTCGGCTCCCGGCAATAGGTGTTTGTGTACCGCTCCTTAGCACGCATCGCTTTGTACGCCGTATCCTTGAGCGACCTGCTGACACGGATAGGCCCTTCATCACGCAAAAATCTACGCACCTCACCGATTATCATGGGGACGGCATATGTTGAAAACTGTACGCCGACCTCCGTATCAAAATTATCTATAGCCTTTATAAGACCTATACATCCCACCTGAAACAGATCATCGGGATTTTCGCCTCTGTTTGAAAATCGCTGTATAACGCTCAGAACCAGCCTCAGATTACCCTTTATAAAGGTATCGCGAGCAGCCTTATTCCCGTTTTTGATCTCCCTAAACAGTTCCTCCTTTTCGCTTTTTGATAATATCGGCAGGGTAGATGTATTTACGCCGCATATTTCTACTTTATTTGTCATAGCATTTCCTCCTTTGGTAAGCGGAACGGGTAAGCACCTGTTCCTATGTACAAATCGAAAATGCCGTTTTAGCTCAGCTTAGTCTGACGATCTCTTTTTTTAGCCGTTTTATTATTCTTTTCTCCAAACGGGATATGTATGATTGTGATATGCCGAGCATATCCGCGACCTCCTTTTGCGTTTTGGATTTTATCCCGTCGAGACCAAATCGCAGTATCATGATCTCGCGCTCGCGGCTGGACAATGTGCTGAGCGCGTACCGCAGCAGTTTTTTATCGACCTCATCCTCTATGCCGCGGCATATGATGTCGTTATCCGTACCCAAAATATCCGAGAGCAGAAGCTCATTCCCGTCCCAGTCAACATTGAGCGGCTCGTCTATGGAAACCTCAGTTCGTCTGTTATAGTTTTTTCTCAGGTACATAAGGATCTCATTTTCTATGCAGCGAGACGCATATGTGGCGAGCTTAATATTCCTGTCGGGACGGAATGTATTGATCGATTTTATCAGACCTATCGTGCCTATCGAGATCAGATCCTCCACATTTATTCCCGTATTTTCAAATTTTCGCGCTATATATACGACAAGCCGCAGATTTCGTTCGGTAAGCTCGCTTTTGACCGATTGGTCGCCGTTTTTAAGGCGCGTTATCAGCTCGTCTTCTTCATCGCGTGACAGCGGCGGCGGCAGCACATCCGCGCCGCAAATATAAAAAACTTCAGAATTATCTTTCTTTTCGCGAGTTATACATATAAATTGTGTCGTGATCCTTTTTAGAAACCGCATAACATTCCCTCCGATAATTTTTAAACAGACATATCGCCGATGACGCCGCAATATTTCCCCTTGAATTTCCGTTCAACAACAGCCGCCGCCAAATCGCGCGGCACGCCGTCGGCAAAGCATTTGTCCGGCTCAACGACGGGCAGCGTACCCAATCCGCTTATCGTTTCGTATAAAACGAATTGATCCGACATATCGCGCATCTCCACATAGCTGCCGCATTCAAAAAGCGGTGATGCCGCGTCCCATGAAAGCAGCAAAACGGGCTTGCCGTGGTACTTGAGCAGATTTCCGCTGTCATACAAAGCGCGAAGCTTTATCGAGCTGCCGTTATGAAATATTGTGATATGTACATATTTTTTTTGGATCCGCCTGAGCTTTTGCGCGAGTATATATACCGGATAAGACAATATATATATCAACGCGCCCACAGGCTCTGCCGAAAATATCACCGCATACCCCTTTATAAGCTCCGCACCCAGTCCAAGTGCCGACGCGGCGGCAAGAGTAATTCCCATCGCGGCAAAGCTCAGCAAAAGAATATGCGATGTGTGTCTTAAAATATTGCGTCTGCCAAAGCAAATATATACGATCCCCGACAGCGCCGCCGCGCGGAGGATATACGGCAGACGAAGCCACACCTCCGCCACCGCATATACGCCGCACACCGCCGCGCCGCCGATAAAGCGGAAATGACGCGGCTTGATCCGGTTTAAGATGCAGTATGAATACATCAGCATTAACAACGAAAGAGCATTTGCCGCAAACAGTTCGTCAGCATATATCGTCATGGCGATTCTCCTTTACAAACGATATTATACTATACCTAAAACGAGAAATTTGTAGAATTGCGATGTCGAACAGGCTAAACTTTTCGACAAATACCGCGCCGATTGACATAAAAAAATCCATGTACATATTGAAAAATGGAATGAAATATGATATTATATAATTGATAACATATAAGGAGATGAAATAAATGATATTTAACGCGATCGACAGGCTCGTATCCTACGGCATTATGACAGGACTTATAGATGAGAGGGACAAAATATATGTCAGGAACCGTCTTTTGAAAAAGCTTGGTCTTGACTCATACGAGGAGACGGGCACCGTATGCAAGGATATTTCCGAGCTTGACGATATTTTGCGCGAGATGACCGATCATGCCGCCGCACATGGAATGCTTGAGCATGACAGCATCGTATACAGAGATATATTCGATACGGAGATAATGGACACATTGACGCCGTATCCCTCACTTGTAGCGAACAAATTTAATGAGCTTTATCGCGGCTCGTCAAAGGCGGCTACGGATTATTTCTACAAGCTGTCGTGCGACACGAATTACATACGCCGCGGACGGATAAAGAAAGATATAAAATGGACTGTTCCATCACCGTACGGTGAGATAGAAATAACAATAAACCGTTCCAAGCCCGAAAAGGATCCGAAGGCGATCGCGGCGGCAAAGCTTCAGAAGCAATCGTCATATCCGAAATGTCAGCTATGCGTCGAAAATGAGGGCTACGGCGGCAGAGCTGATCATCCGGCGCGGCAAAATCACAGAGTGATACCGATAGATATATGCGGCGGAAAATGGGGCTTTCAGTATTCGCCGTATGTATATTATAACGAGCATTGCATCGTATTCAATACCGAGCATATCCCTATGGTCATCGATAGGAGCGTATTCTCAAAGCTGCTTGATTTCATAACGCGTTTCAACCATTATATCATCGGATCAAACGCGGATCTGCCGATAGTAGGCGGCTCGATACTTACGCATGAGCATTTTCAGGGCGGAAATCATATTTTTGCGATGCACCGCGCAGAAAGCGAGAAGTATTATGATATAGCAGGCTTTGACGATATAGAGGTAACGCGGTTGAACTGGCCTATGTCGGTAATACGGCTCAAGGGCAAGGACACAGAAAGGCTTGTGGAGCTTGCCGACAGGATACTGCGAAGCTGGAGAGAATATACGGACGAGGCGGCGTTTATATATGCCGAAACAGACGGAGAGCCGCACAATACCATAACGCCGATCGCGAGCATGGCGAATGGGGAATATGTGCTTGATCTCGTTTTAAGGAATAATATTGTTACACACGAGCATCCGCTCGGTGTATATCATCCGCACGCGGAACTGCATCATATAAAAAAGGAAAATATAGGTCTTATAGAGGTTATGGGGCTTGCGGTATTGCCGTCAAGACTTGTAGAGGAGCTGCACGCGGTCGCCGCGGCGATACTAAGCGGCAGCGATATGGCATCGGACGAAAAAACGGTGTCACACGAGGATTGGGTGAAAAATACCGTTATCCCGAACAATCCCGACATCAATGACGAGAATATCAATGATATTCTCAAGGCTGAAGTGGGGAAGGTATTCGTCAAGGTTCTTGAACACGCCGGAGTATATAAACGCACCGATGAAGGCAAGGCTGCATTTGATAGATTTATGGCGCAGCTGTAAAATAATGGGACTGTAAAAAAATGCCGGAGGGCTGTCATAAATGACAGCCCTCCGGCGGTTTTTACTATTTTACTTCAGTAAGAGGTGTATTGCTGTTTGGCATATCCCATAGGAATGCCTTAACCGTCCCGTTGTCCGAATTCGTAGCCGATATGCTGTTTGTTGCGCCTGCCTCAACAGTTTGTGTATTGAGCTTAGTCGATACAAGCGTACCGTCTGATGCGTATACGGCAACTATTACAGTTACATCCACTGCATCTGCTGTGTTGTTCGTTATGCTTGCGCTTGCCGTGTGGTTGTCAAGCGTGAATGAGTTGATTTTATAATCCGTATCATCGGTAGCCTTGATATTTACCGACGGATTTTTTATATATCCGCCTGCCGCGGCTGTTTCATATATAGCTATAGTTATTATCTTGTCATCATCATTTTTTAATGCATCGGTAATATTGATCGTTTTTGTTTCAAATGTTGTCGCTGATTTTGTGGTTGTCGAAACAGTATCTCCGATGAGCGTTCCGATCAGACCGGCTTTTTTGTATGTAAGCGTGTCGTCCCATGATGTACCGCCGATAAGCATTGCACCGTATGTTGTCGTTCGCTTACTGTCGGTCGAGCCGGATACATCAATACTGAGCGTCGCGCAGGTTATATTATTTGTTATGCTGCTTGCGTCTATTTTAAGATATGTTATCCAGTTGCAGTTCCAGCCGGTGTTGGCAAATGCTATGGTGTTATTGTTTGAGATCTTATTATAGCCTGCCTTTGCCGTTGCTATATAACCATAAGCTGTACTCGGATTGTTATAGTCAACATATGTCATCTGCGGCGTGATCTTCACTGCCGTAGATTTTGCGCTTTTTGTGTCCGCGTAAAGCTGTACGGTGGAGATAGCCTTGCCGCTAAAATCAAATAATGTTGTGTTCTCGACTACATTCGCTTGAACATAATCTCCGTTTTCGGAGATCGCCCAGCCGACAAGGTTATCGCCTTTTGAGTTCTCCACATGGATCTTGAGCGGATCCCAGTACAGAACTCCGATGCAGTTATCAGCTTCTTTCATATAGTTGATAAGCTCCGCCATAAAGCCCTTGTGACCGCTCTGCGAATTGGGATATATATCCTTGTACGCGTCTATGAGATAAAGCTGACCGTCATAGCCGTCCTTGCGCTTATCCGCCCAGTTATATCCTGCCTCCATGAGGATCACCGGCTTGGAATAAATGGAGGAAAGCTCGTTTACCCTTGCTTTGCACACAGATGCCGTTTGCACCGTCCATGACGGATAATACGATATTCCCGTCACATCCCATTTGCCGCCTGCGCTTTTGTATGCGTCATACCACCATTTATGGTTGCCGGCATTTGAATACTGGAAGCCGCCGTCACTTGCCAGATGCATTATAATGCCTGTGGACGGGGAGACCTCCTTTACGGCGTCATAGCCTCTGTTAAGTATCGAGGCAAGCGATGCGAAGTCGGCATAGATCCAATTCGTCGTTGTGCTTGATGATGAGGATTTTATGCTGTAGTCGGCGGTATCGAAGTAGCAGCCGTAGCTGCACGCGAACGGGAAGAACATACCGCCGTTTATCTCGTTGCCCAAAGATACATATGCCGGTACGCTGCCCTGCTCGGCGAGTGACTGCATTACATCCTTTGTGTAGGAATATACCAGATCGCCAAGCTTCGATACTATCTGCGTCTTCTGAGCCGATGTCATATTGTTCAGGAAGCTTTTGTTTTCTATGTCATATCCCAGATCGTTCTTTATCGCGGCTACCCAATCGCTTGGTATGCGCTGCCTTTCTGCGTTCGACCAGTAATCGGAATAGTTAAATGTAAAAACTATATCCATGCCCGCATCGCTTGCGGTTTTGGCAAGCTCAAGGCAGTCCGCCTTGTCCTGATACCCTGCCGGCAAATAATATGTTCCGTCGCCGTGACCGCTGCCGGGCGTGTTTGACAATCTTATGCGGCATGCGTTCATGCCAAGTCCGCCGAGATAGCTTATGGGGTTGACCTCGGTTGTCCCGTCAAGGGCGTAGTATTTGCCGCCTTTGTCGTGTATGAGCGTATACTCTGAGATGTCGCCGCCGTTGAGGAATGTGTATTCGCTCGATGCCGTTGCGGTGACATTGCTAATTGACGCCGTGCTTGTACCGTCATTATACAGGCCGTATTCAAGCGTGCCGTCATCTACATATACACCCTTTACCTTAACGGTAGTTCCGCTTGTGCTTGTTGATTTCGGCAATACAGTCGTTGCCATAGACGATGAGCTTGATCTTGCCCACATATAGCAGCTTCCGTCAACAGAGCTGTTTTCATATGTTGCCGTAACATCGTAATATCCGTTGGCAAGTCCTGTTATCGTATCGGAAACATTTGTCTCAGCCGCTGATGCCCCGATGACGGGGAAAAGCTCTATTGCCATTACCGCAGCCGATACGATGGATGCCGTCTTATGGGATTTCTTCATATTAAAACACTCTCCTCATTTTTCGGACATAAACTACACATCTTATTGCGATATTATATCATAAATCACTGAAAATTTAAAGTATTACGGCGGCATTGCATATGTAGAAAATCCCGATGATATTTTGTGTATTTTGTACAGCATCTGTATTTTTTTATAAATGATATGGACAAATGGGCGCGTTTGTTGTATAATACACGATGTGTACTTATGTATAGAAGCAAAAGGAGCAAACAAGATGAAGCATGACTTACTCGGGCTCAAGGAGCTTACCGCCGAGCAGATAAAGAACATTCTCGATACTGCCGCGGAGATGAAAAAAATTGTAATGGCAGACAGTAAGAAAACAGATATGCTAAAGGGCAGGACGGTAGTGAATTTGTTTTATGAAAACAGCACAAGAACGCGGATGTCCTTTGAGCTTGCGGCAAAATATATGGGCGCAAACTCGGCAAATATGACCGCCAGCGGCTCGTCGATACAAAAGGGCGAAACGCTCAGAGACACCGGCGAAACGCTTGACGCTATGGGAACGGATATACTCGTTATGCGTCATCACAGAAGCGGCGCGCCGCATTTTCTGTCACAGTTCGTGCAAGCGTCTGTTGTCAATGCCGGAGACGGTATGAACGAGCATCCGACACAGGCATTGCTCGATATGCTTACGATGCTGGAATATAAAAAGCATATAGAGGGACTTAAGGTTGCCATAGTAGGAGACATTTCGCATTCGCGCGTTGTCCGCTCCAATATATACGGACTTACAAAGCTCGGTGCGGAGGTAACCGTCGGCGGCCCCAAAACGCTTATGCCCATAGATGTGGACAGGCTTGGAGTAAAGTCATACGACAATGTCCACGAAGCGATACTTGACGCTGATGTTGTAATGGGACTGCGCATACAGATGGAGCGCCAGCATAAGGGCTTGTTCCCCAGTCTTGGCGAATATTATCGCTTTTTCGGCATAGACAGCCGCAGACTCAAAATGGCAAAGCCCGACGCGATCGTTATGCACCCCGGACCGGTAAACCGCAGCGTGGAGATGTCGACCCATGTTATCGACGGTGAAAAGAGCGTTATAACAAATCAGGTAACGAGCGGCGTCGCGGTCAGAATGGCGGTAATGTATATGCTCACCAACGGCGGATTTTGATAAGCGCTTTTTCCTCAACGAGATTGGCGAAAGGAGATAATAATTACAAATATGAAAATACTTATAAAAAACGGCAGAGTGATAGATCCGGCAAACGGAACGGACAAGATAACGGATATATTTATAGATAACGGCGTTGTGTCCGAGATCGGCTCAAACAGTGATCTTGAAGGCGTTGAGATGGAGGTCATAGACGCATCGGGAAAGATCGTCGCACCGGGACTTGTCGATATGCATGTGCATCTGCGCGAGCCGGGACAGGAATATAAAGAGGACATCGAAACAGGCACCTGCGCGGCGGTATACGGCGGCGTGACATCGGTCGCTTGTATGCCGAATACCGATCCGGTATGCGACAATGCGGCAGTTGTCATGTATATCAAATCACGCGCCGAGGCTACAGGATATGCCAATGTATTTCCGATAGGCGCAATATCAAAGGGGCAGGAGGGCAAGCAGCTTGCCGAAATAGGCAGCATGGTGTTTGCCGGAGCCGTAGCCATATCCGATGACGGACACCCGGTAGAAAATTCCGCGCTTATGCGCCGCGCTATAGAATACAGCGGTATGTTCGATATTACCGTAATATCGCATTGCGAGGATCTGTCCTTGGGCGAGGGCGATATGAATGAAGGCTTTGTTGCGACATCGCTGGGACTTGAAGGTATATCAAGAGCGGCGGAGGAGGTCATG
>CAJONM010000038.1 GCA_905235885.1 uncultured Clostridia bacterium | reverse complement strand
GGAGAGATCATAATGGTAAAGTCACTTGACCTTATAGTGTTTGCCGGGCAATCAAATATGTCCGGAAGAGGGGACGCTTCAAAAGCACCGGACTGCTGCTGGGGCTTTGAATATAAATCAATAAGCGACCCGGACAAGCTTGTCCCGATAATAGAACCTTTCGGACTTGGTGAGGACAGATCGGGCGGACTTGATGACAGGTATTGCGGAGGCACAAGACGAAGCGGAAGTATGGTGTCGGCGTTTGTAAATGAGTATCACAAAGTTACAGGCAGAGAAATAGTAGCGGTTTCGGCATCGAAGGGCGGAACAAATACTGAGGAATGGCTTGGTGGACTTATAGATGATGCTGTCGCAAGACTTGATAAAGCAAAGCAGTTTTTAACTGAAAATGGGGTAGGTATCAGCAATATATTTGTTGTTTGGTGTCAGGGCGAGAGCGATGGTGATTTAAAGCAGAGCGGAGAGAGGTATATGAGTAATCTCAGGCAACTGTTTGACGCGTTCAAGTCTTGTGGCGCGGAGAAGTGCTTTGTTGTTCAAACCGGACACTACAACTATATCAGCTATCCGGATATTTCTAAGGGTCTTTCCGGAGCCGAATGGGATGACCATTATAAAACTATACGCCAATCGCAACAAAGGCTGTGTGATACAGATGACGATTTTGTGCTTGTCGCGACTCTTGAGCCATATATAAATGATATGAAGGACAGATTTCATTATAATCAATCTGCTTACAACGCAGTTGGTAAGACTGCAGGAGCAAATGTGGGAAAATACATAGCAAAAACGAATGGCATATGAGGTGGAATATAATGACACAGAAAGATAAATTACTGTACCTCATAAAATATCTCCAAAATGAAGATCCGCACTGCAGCAGCATAGATATCCCGGATAGTGAAGCGGACAGGTTTGATCTGTACAGAAGCCTTGTTAATATCCGTCCTGCAGGCGAGGCTGAGGATGAATACCTCAAAACAGAGGATGATTATCTTAAAGAATTATCAAATGCCAAGAGGATCGTTGATATAAAAGATCTGAAGCCTGTTTGTAAAAATATCTATCTCTGGCAGGGTGATATTACGCGCCTCAGATGCGGCGCGATAGTAAACGCGGCAAATTCGGGCATGACCGGCTGCTATCAGCCGTGTCATAATTGCATTGACAACTGTATCCATACTTTTGCCGGAACGCGGCTTCGGTATAAGTGCGCGCAGCTTATGCGCGAGCAGGGACATGAGGAGCCGACAGGCGGAGCAAAGCTCACTCCGGCGTATAATCTGCCGTGCGATAATGTAATCCATACTGTAGGACCGATAGTTTTGGAAGGACTTTCAAACGAGCATTGTGAGCTGCTCGAAAGCTCATATCGTTCATGCTTAGAGCTTGCGTCGGCAAACGGGATAGGGAGCATAGCCTTTTGCTGCATCTCGACCGGCGTATTCGGATTTCCGCAGCAGGAAGCGGCAAGGATAGCCGTAAGGACAGTTAAAGAGTTTCAAAAGCAGCATGATATAGAGGTGATATTCAATGTTTTCAAAGACGAGGATCTCAGGATATACAGAGAGCTACTCCGGACAGATAAAGCTTCTTAAAGAAAAAATAACAGAAGCAGACGCTATACTTATAGGCGCAGGTGCCGGACTTTCAACAGCCGCCGGATTTGATTACAGCGGCGAGGTCATGGACAGGAGCTTTGCGGATTTCAGGGAGAAATGCGGTATTATGGATGTATATTCGGGTGGTTTTTACCCGTTCCCGACACAGGAGGAATTTTGGGCATGGTGGTCAAGGCATATATATATTTTCCGATATGAAGCCGGAGTGGGTGAGCCGTATTCCGAGCTTCTAAAGCTCGTTAAGGATAAGGACTATTTTGTTATCACTACAAATGTTGATCACCAGTTTCAAAAGTCGGGCTTTGATAAAAAACGCCTTTTCTACACGCAGGGCGACTACGGCTTGTTCCAATGCTCAAAGCCGTGTCATAACAAAACATATGATAACGAGGAAACGATCCGGGAAATGTTTAACCGACAAAGAGATATGAGGATCCCGACGGAGCTTATTCCGAAGTGTCCCGTCTGCGGCGAACTAATGACAACGAATTTGCGGATCGACGGAACATTTGCCCAAGACGAGGGATGGTATGCCGCCGCCGAGAAATATGAGTTTTTTATAAAACGGCATCAGGGTATGAAGGTAGTACTTTTAGAGCTCGGAGTAGGGATGAACACACCGTCTATTATAAAATATCCGTTTTGGCAAATGACTGAGCAAAACGAAAATGCGACCTATGCCTGCATAAATTACGGCGAAGCGGTATGCCCGGATATAATTGCCGATCGCAGCATTTGTATAAACAGTGATGTCGGCAGAGTAATTAAAGATCTGTTGCATGATGCGAAAAGAGGATTGCGGAAAGAATAAAGACAGAATACAAAAAGCAAACTTTCGGCACTCTGCATCTTTGCTTGTGTAATGAGCCTGATGATCAAGGATAAGACTATTTGCAAACAGAATTAGGAGGAAAAGAAAATGTTAGGAAATTTTAGTTACTGTAACCCGACAAAGTTGTATTTCGGTGACAACTCATTGGAGTATCTTAATACGGAGCTGCCGAAGTATGGCGAAAATGTTCTGCTCGTGTACGGCGGCGGAAGTATAAAAAGGAACGGTATCTATGACGCTGTTATAGATATTCTGAAAAAGAATAATAAGAATATAGCGGAGATAGCAGGTGTAATGCCGAATCCGACTCTTCAAAAGCTGTATGAGGGGTTGGAGATCGCAAGAGCGCATAATACTGATCTTATCCTTGCGGTAGGAGGTGGCAGTGTTTGCGATTATTCAAAGGCTGTTTCGGTATCTATATACTGTGATGAGGATCCGTGGGAGAAGTATTATCTGAAGTTTGAGGAGCCGACCTGCAAGATCGTGCCTGTTGGCTGCATATTGACAATGGCAGGAACAGGCTCAGAAATGAACGCGGGCGCGGTAATAACAAACCATGACGCAAAGCTGAAGATAGGACATGTGTTTGCGGATGAGAGCATAATGCCGAGATTTTCGATCTTAAATCCAAAATACACTATGTCATTGCCGGAATATCAGATGATAGCGGGCATATATGATATATTCAATCACATATGCGAGCAGTATTTCTCCGGCGACGACGACAATACAAGCGATTATATAAGCGAGGGACTGATGAAATCACTGTTGGTATCGAGCCGCAAAGCGGTTGAGGATCCTAATGACTATGAGGCAAGGAGCAATATAATGTGGACAGCTACATGGGCACTGAACACGCTCGTTGCAAAGGGCAAGTCCACCGACTGGATGGTGCATATGCTCGGTCAGGCTGTCGGCGCGTACACGGATGCTACTCACGGCATGACGCTTGCCGCTGTTTCATTGCCGTATTACCGGCATATAATGCCGTATGGCGTGAAAAAGTTCGCTCGATTTGCGGTAAATGTATGGGGAATAGCTCCGGAGGGCAAGACCGATGAGCAGCTTGCAGCTGAAGGGCTTGACGCGATGGAAATGTGGATGAAGGAAATAGGACTTGTAATGAATATTACAGACCTCGGCGCAAGCGAGGATATGATAGACGGCATTACCGGTGCAACGCTTATATTGGGCGGTGGCTATAAGATGCTTTCAAAGGATGAGGTAGCAGATATTTTAAAGAGATCCTTATAAACATACACATATCGGGCGATTGTAAAGCATCATAATTGCTTTTAATACCAAGTAAAAGAAAATAAAATTCAGTAAATCTGCCAATTGATTTTTTGATGGGCCTTATATATAATCCCGAGTTTTACGGTTATGAGAGCGAAAAAGTCCAGGAAACGGCGTGGTTGAGCCATATCTTGGGCTTTTCTTCGTGTTAAATTTTTGCGTGTCGGATTTTCGGTTTTGCCTCCTTTAAAATTTTTTTCATCATCGGCTGAGTGATTATCTC
>CAJONM010000037.1 GCA_905235885.1 uncultured Clostridia bacterium | reverse complement strand
CAGCGCAATGACAATGCAGGCTGTAGGTCGCGCGGCTCAACAGATAGTTATTGAAGTAAGACGGCAATTCAAAGAAATCGCCGGACTTATGGACGGAAAGGCTGAGGCTGATTATGCGACCTGTGTTGATATATGCACAAAGTCATCGCTTAAGGAAATGATACTTCCGGCAGCGCTCGGTATCGTATCGCCTATAGTTGTAGGTCTTGTACTTGGCGTAAACGGAGTTGTCGGAATGCTTGCCGGCGCACTGATATGCGGCTTCGCCCTTGCTATAATGATGGCAAATTCGGGCGGCGCATGGGATAACGCAAAGAAATATATCGAGGCAGGCAACTTCGGCGGCAAGGGCAGCGAAAATCATAAAGCTGCTGTTGTCGGTGATACTGTAGGCGATCCGTTCAAGGATACATCGGGTCCGTCGGTAAATATCCTCATAAAGTTGCTTTCAATGGTTTCAATAGTTTTCGCCGCGCTCATCTGTAAGTACGGCGGTCTGGGACTTTTCTAAAATAACAGGCAACAAAAAATGACCGTCATCAGGCGGTCATTTTCTTGTTAGTTGGTTTTTATCTTTATCATCTGTGCCTGTCCGTCCCAGTCGATATCGAAGCCTACAGCGTCGGCGATGTCTCTTATTTTGAAATATGAGCTTCCGTTTATGTTGTATGCGGTTATCGCGGTCTGCTTGCCATTTACATATATCGGCGTGCTGTTCTCGACAACATCTATCGTTTCCGTAGCGTCTATTTCCAGCTCTCCGCCGACAACATCATATGACGCTTCGGTGGTTATAAGGATCGCTCCCAGCTTACCGTCCCACTGGACATTGAACTTATTTGATGTTTTTCTGAGCATCATGGCAATATCGCGTATCTTGAAATAATTGGAGTCATCCACGCTGTAGCCGCCTACATTGTATACCTCCCCGTCAACGCTTATCGATGCAGTCTGATATGTTGCCGACAGGCTGTTTACCATATCATAGCTTGATATAAAGTCCTCTATCTTCGAGCGATTAGGATAACCGTTTTCGAGCAGATTTTTACTGTATTTATCAACATATATCACCGACTCATACGGACTTACATCGTTTTTATTTATCCTTGTCGCTACAAGCTTATTATTTTCAAGAACAAGCTTATAATATGAGATGTTCGATGTATATCTGGAAACCTCCATTCCCACAAATATATATGTATCGTTTTTAATATATACATTTATGTTTTCAAGACACTCACCTATGATATTTGACGGTACATCTATATCGGTAATGGCATTATTTACCATAGTAAACCCTGCGCCTATGCCTCCATATGTGCCCTTACGGATAACGAACGCCTCGGGGATCCCGTTTCTGTCAAGATCTGTCAGAACAACATCCGTATACGACGAGTCCTGCGATATGACCTTCATTATCCTCGTTACAAACGGTGACCGCCAGTTCTCGTTTGCCGCAAACGCGCTTGCAGCCGCCGACATCATAGCAGCCGCGACAGCAACCGAAATAACCTTCTTTTTCATAGTAAATAACCTCCTTAAAAAGCTGCCATATCCTTGATAACCTCTCCTGCGCATATTATTCCTGCCGCCGCGCTGCGGATATGTTCTCCGTATTCGGTCGGGAACCTATCCATATACGGCTTTATACGATCGGGTGATACATAGATCACCTTGTCTTAAACAGACATATCCGATACGCTCGCACCTATTATAATATCGGGGCTAAGAGACAACACCCTTGATATTATTTTTTCATCTGCGCATGGCGCGTCAATGGAGCCGACTCCGCTCCTTGCAAGTGTTTCTATCGCAAACTGCGCCGCAACGCCGTCGCCTATCACCGCAATTTTCGCGCCTCTTATGCGTTCCATTTTTTCTGTGCCGAGCAAAAGCTCAGTCCTCTGAAGCTGCTCTATAATATCGTACCACCGCCTATTACCGTATCACCGTCATATATTACCGCCGCCTGACCGCTTGTTATGGCGCGCTGCGGCTCATCGAATATAACGCGTATTCTGTCATCGTCGGTCTGATATACAGTTGCCGGCTGCGCCTTTTGGCTGTAGCGCACCTTTACCTCTGCTTTTATTGCTCCATCAAGGCTGTCGGCAGCGATGAGGTTGATATTATCCGCCTCAAGCTCGCTCGAAAACAGGTCTGCGTTATCTCCCAGAACAACAGTATTGCTCTCCGGGCATATCCTGCATACATACATCGGCTTCGGAAGCGCAAGCCCCAGTCCTTTTCTCTGCCCTGTTGTGTACCGTATAAGCCCCTTATGCTCGCCCAGCACATTCCCCTGAAGATCAACAAAATCACCGACAGGGTATTTCCTGCCCGAGTAGCTTTCTATAAACGACGCGTAATCGCCGTCGGGAACAAAACATATGTCCTGGCTGTCATGCTTTTTCGCGTTGGAAAAGCCCTGTGCGTACGCGATCTCGCGCACCTCACTCTTTGTAAGGCTACCGAGCGGAAAATCCGTATGCTCAAGCTGCTGCTGCGTCATCCGATACAGCACATAGCTCTGATCCTTTGTTGCATCTATGCCTTTTTTCAGCAGATACCTGCTACCCTGCTTTTCGATCTGACAATAATGCCCCGTAACGATTGTATCGCAATCAAGCTCGGCGGCACGCTCTAAAAGCCGCTTGAATTTTATATAGCTGTTACAGTCAATGCACGGATTGGGAGTGCGGCAATTCTCATATGCGTCTATAAATCTGTCTATTACCTCTTTTTTGAAGCTGTCGCGGAAATTGAAAGTATAATGCTCTATTCCAAGTCCGCGTGCAACGCTCTTTGCGTCTTCGACATCCGAAAGCGAACAGCAGCTTTTTTCCGTAACGCCTATATCGTCATTGTCAAACAGGCGTAATGTAACGCCCATTATGTCATAGCCGCGCTCTTTCATAATGTATGCGGCGACAGAGCTGTCAACTCCGCCGCTCATAGCAATTATCGCCCTTTTATTCATGGTTGAGCTTTATCATTTGATCAATACACTTTTTCGCATCGCGGATCGTTTCATCGCTGAGCTTGATTTCCTCGCCGCCTCTGCCTATAATGCAGTTGTAAAGATCAACAAGAGTTGTTATGCGCATATTTTTGCATATAAGTCCCGTAGACAGTCCGTAAAAGAGCTTGTCCGGGCATTCATGCTGCAAATGCTCGACTATACTAAGCTCTGTGCCGATTATAAACTCCTTTTCATCGGACCGCTTCGCATAGTTCATTATATCCGCCGTAGAACCCACAAAATCAGCAAGCTCGACCACCTCCGGAGTGCATTCGGGATGTATCAGCAGCTTTGCCTCCGGATGCTTTTCTCTCACACGGATAACATCGCTCGGATTTACTGCCGCGTGTATCGGACAGCCGCCGTTTAATAACTTTATATTCTTCTCCGGCACCTGCGCGGCGACATATGCGCCTAAATTGCAATCGGGTATAAAAAGAATATTTTTATTTTCTATATTTCTTACTATGTTCACCGCCGATGACGATGTTACGCAAACATCGCATATCGTCTTTAAAGCGGCTGTCGTATTTATATAAGCAACGATCGTATAATCGGGATATTTGGGCTTTATCTGCTCGATTATTTCCTTATCCATCATATCCGCCATTGCGCAGCCCGCTTCGGGATGAGCAAGTATCACGCGCTTTTCCGGTGACAAGATCTTGACGGTCTCCGCCATAAATCTCACACCGCACATTATAACGGTCTTGTTTGTCACCCCTGCCGCCTTTACACTGAGTGCGTATGAGTCTCCCGTATAATCGGCGACCTCAACTATATCATGAGATTGATAGCTGTGTGCAAGCACACAAATATCATTCTCTTTTTTCAGTCTGAGGATCTCATTTTGTATATCCTTTATCATTATCCACTAAATCCTTTCGAAAAACCTGATCGAGAACCTATTCCATGATCTGTCGGTTTTCCATCGCCTTTATTATTGTTACCTTATCCGCATATTCTATATCCGAGCCTATGGGAATGCCATGCGCGATGCGCGTCACCTTAACGCCGAACGGAGAAAGCAGCTTTGAAATATATACCGCCGTTGCAGTGCCGTTCACCGTCGGATTGGTCGCCAGTATCACCTCTTTGACCGTAGAGTCCGACAAACGGACAAGCAGCTCGTTTATCCTTATGTCCTCAGGGCCTATCCCGTCTATCGGGGAAAGAGCGCCGTGCAGAACATGGTATACACCCTTATATTCATGTGTGTTTTCTATAGCCGAAACATCTTCCGGGCCTTCCACCACACATATTACCGACTTGTCGCGTTTTGGCGATGAACATATAGCACAGGGACTTGCATCCGTCAGGTTCTGGCAATGCTCGCAAAACCGCACGCCCTTTTTTGCGTTCACGATAGATAACGCCATTTTTTCCGCCTCATCGCCGCTCATGCTCTCAAGGATATAAAACGCGATACGCTCCGCGCTTTTGCGTCCTATTCCCGGCAGACCTTCAAAGCTTTCGATAAGCGTGTCTATAACCGCCGAATACATCAGAACAATCCCGGAATGTTTATTCCGCCGGTGATCGCGCCCATGCGTTCGGACATCATTTCCTCTGCCTTTGAGATACCCTCGTTTACGGCTGCGATTATCAGATCCTCAAGTGTCTCTACATCATCCGGGTCAACGGCATCCGGATCGATCTTTACGGAAATAAGCTCTTTTTTTCCGTTTACTATGACCTTTACCGCGCCGCCGCCGGAGGCTGCCTCTATTTCTTCCTGCTCTGTTTCCTCTTTTACGCGCTCCATTTCCTCTTGCATTTTCTGAGCCTGCTTGAGTACGCTGTTCATATTCTGCTTCTGATTCATTCCGGCGCCTTTAAATCCTTTATATGCCATTTTGGTATACCTCTTTCTTAATTTTATTCTTCCTCATCCTGCGGCAATTCGCGTTCTTCGAGGAATTCTTCCTTGTCATATTCCTCTTCATCTATCGATGACTGCTCTCCCGTCTGCGGAGGCTTGGAAAAATCTATTCTGTCCCCGTCGGTTATAATATCTGAGAACCGTTCGATAAATTCATCCAGACCGTCCGTTGTCGGAGTTTCCTCTTCCTGGTGTGTTTCTGCGCTTGATTCCTTAGGCTGCTGACGCTTCGGAAGCTCAAACGGATTAAGGATCATACTATCGTCAAGATCCTGTCGGTTTGCGAACTTTATTCCGTAATCCGAATGCGTTATGCTGCGAAACAGCTCCCTGATCTTATCTATATGATTTTTAAATATCCGATCCGTGAAGCCGATCCTGTCATCCGGCACAAGAATGATTATCCCCTCCGCATCAAATGTTACAACACAATTTTTGAGCGGAGTTGCAAACGGATAATTGCGCCGCGCCATCACCTCGACCGTTTTTTTCCAGTTCCGCGCAAGAGTCGCCGTAGGATGGTCAAAGTACAGCTCGTCCTTCGGTATCGGCACATACAGCCTGTGAGAAACCTTTTTCTTTTTCGGTTTTTCTTCTTCCCTCTCCGTCCCTACGGGTCTTATCCCATCGGCAAGCGCCTTTTCTATGGCGTCTATACGCTTTATAAGCTCAGAACTGTCGGATGATGGCGTTACCGTCACCTGCGGCGCTGAAAATTCGCCTTCAAGCTTCTGCTCCAATGCCGATATCCTGTCAACAACACTCTTTTGCGAATTTTCCAGTTCCGGCTTTGTTAATTTAATGAATGCCAGCTCAAATATTATTCTCGGTGACGCGGAAAATCTTGCATCAGCGATTGCCGTCGATATAAGCGTAGACGCCAGATCAAGCTTTTCAAATGTTATTTTTTCGCCCTGCGATTTGATCTTAACGAGCGTGTTGGCATCGCAATCGAGAAGATCTTTCGGATCGTCTGAAAGCTTTGTTATCATAAGCGAGCGGAAGTGCTCGAGCATCACCTCGGCAAACCGTGTCAGCTCCTTGCCCTCCGATATTGTTTTTTCTATTATTTTTATGACCGCCGCACTGTCGCCGTTTATTATCGCATCGGTCATCTCAAATGCGGAGTCTATAGTGGATATGCCCAAAGCATTTATAATGTCGGTATCGTCTATGCTGTCACCGCCTGAGGATATTACGCGCTCCATAATGCTCAGCCCGTCACGCATTGAACCGTCTGCAAGCGATGCAAGCATATGATATGCACTGTCGGTTATGCTGTAGCCGTCGGCATGGGCTATCTCCTTCATGCGGACTATTATATCATCGGGCTTTATTCGTTTGAAATCAAATCTTTGACAGCGCGACAGTATCGTCTGCGGTACCTTATGCGGCTCGGTAGTCGCAAGTATGAATATAACATTCTTTGGCGGCTCCTCGAGCGTTTTCAAAAGCGCATTGAACGCGCCCTGCGAAAGCATATGCACCTCGTCTATTATATACACGGTGTATTTCGTGTTGGACGCCAGATAGCTTATATCATCCTTTATATCGCGGATCGTATCCACACCGTTATTTGATGCCGCATCTATTTCCGTAACATCCATGATAGAGCCGTCTATGATCCCCTTGCACACCGCGCATTCGTTGCATGGATTGCCGTTTTTCGGATCTGTGCAGTTGACAGCGCGCGCGAGCACCTTAGCACAGGTCGTCTTTCCCGTTCCGCGAGTGCCGCAAAACAGATACGCGTGCGCGACGGTATCGGACAATATTTGATTTTTAAGCGTCTTTGTTATATGATTTTGCCCGACCACATCGTCAAATGTCATCGGCCGCCATCTGCGATATATTGCCTGATGCGCCATATTCCACCTACTCTCTGTAATATATGAAAAATGTCCGCATTTCGGCGGACTGCATTTACGGATTGAAACCGAAATCTGTATATTACAAATATAAACAGCTATAGGCGAGGTCACCGCAACACATTCCGAGATCCGCTTAGTGCTGCTTGGTTCCCCATCTGACACGGTTCACAGCACGAAATCGCGCGGGCTCGCCCGTATAGCCAACCATATTATACTACATATGAAGATAAATTGCAAGCATTATTTTAAATATCCATACGAAAAATCCCATTGCATATCGATACAATGGGATTTTTCCATGGTAATATTTATCTGTTTAATAATTTTCCGCATTTACCTCAAAATACGCCTGCGGATGAGCGCATACAGGACATACATCCGGTGCCTTTGTGCCGACTACTATGTGTCCGCAATTTCTGCACTCCCATACCTTGACCTCGCTCTTTTCAAATACCTGCTGCATCTGTACATTATTGAGCAATGCTCTGTAGCGTTCCTCATGATGCTTTTCTATCGCTCCCACCATGCGGAATTTCGCAGCAAGCTCGGTAAAGCCCTCTTCCTCGGCTGTTTTGGCAAAGCCCTCGTACATATCTGTCCATTCATAATTTTCGCCATCGGCTGCCGCTTTAAGGTTATCGGCTGTATTGCCTATGCCATTTAATTCCTTGAACCACATTTTTGCGTGTTCTTTTTCATTTTCAGCCGTTTTCAAAAACAGTGCCGCGATCTGCTCAAAGCCTTCCTTCTTTGCTTTTGACGCAAAATAGGTGTACTTGTTCCTCGCTTCTGACTCGCCGGAAAATGCGGCTCTCAGATTTTTTTCCGTTTGCGTGCCTGCATACTTCATATTGATATCCTCCTTGTAATAAATTTATTTCTATTATGCCCCATTTATATACAGTAAATACAAAATTAAGGACATATGGGAATATCGCGTTTAGTCTCGCCTGAATATATCGCGCGTATATACCTTATCCTCGACATCATCAAGCGCGGCATCGTAGCGGTTTGCGATTATCGCGCCGCTTTGCGCCTTGAACGCGTCAAGATCGTTCACTACCCTGCTTCCGAAAAATGTGCTGCCATCCTCTAAGGTCGGCTCGTATATTATCAATGTCGCGCCCTTTGCCTTGATACGCTTCATTACCCCCTGTATCGAGCTTTGACGGAAGTTGTCGGAATTGCTCTTCATTGTAAGACGATACACGCCAACAACAACCTCTTTCTCCTTTTCCGTATTCCAACCTTCATTCGCTTCATATGCGCCGGCTATTTCAAGAACGCGATCTGCTATAAAGTCTTTTCTTGTGCGGTTCGACTGCACGATCGCCGACATCATATCCTGCGGCACATCATTGTAGTTTGCCAAAAGCTGCTTCGTATCCTTCGGCAGACAATAGCCGCCGTATCCGAATGACGGATTGTTATAATGACCCCCGATACGAGGATCAAGACATACGCCGTCTATGATCTGCTTGGTGTCAAGGCCTTTCATCTCGGCATAGGTGTCAAGCTCATTAAAATACGATACTCTCAGAGCCAGATATGTGTTTGCGAACAGTTTTACCGCTTCCGCTTCCGTAAAGCCCATAAAGAGAGTGTCTATATCCTCTTTTATCGCTCCCTCTTGCAAAAGCTTTGCAAATGTGTGCGCCGCATTTACAAGCCTCTTATCGTGCATATCTGTTCCAACGATGATACGGCTCGGATAGAGGTTATCGTACAGAGCCTTGCTCTCGCGCAAAAATTCGGGGCTGAATATGATATTTCTGCTGCCCGTCTTTTCCCTGATATGAGCAGTATAGCCTACAGGGATGGTCGATTTTATTACCATAACAGCGTCCGGATTATACTTCATGACCAAATCGATCACCGTTTCCAATGCTGAGGTGTCAAAAAAGTTTTTTCTGCTGTCATAGTTTGTAGGCGCGGCGATAACTACAAAGTCCGCATCCTTATATGCAGCCTCTGCGTCAAGAGTTGCCGTAAGATCAAGCTCTTTTTCATTCAGATACTTTTCTATGTATTCATCCTGTATAGGTGACTTTCTGTTATTTATAAGCTCGACCTTCTCCGGTATGATGTCCACCGCCGTTACTTTATGATGCTGTGCCAGAAGCACCGCTATGGAAAGTCCTACATATCCCGTTCCCGCTACTGCAATTTTCATAGATAAAACTCCTTATACCATTGTGCAAATTGTTTCAGACCCTCACGCAGCGTGGTTGTGGGTCTGTAGCCCATATCACGTTCAAGTGCCTTTGTGTCCGCGTATGTCACAGGCACATCGCCCGGCTGCATCGGCACAAGCTCCTTGTGTGCGTCAAAGTCGTAATCCTCCGGCAGAACACCTGCGCGGATAAGCTCCTGTTGCAAAATGTCAACAAATTCCAACAGGTTTTCCGGTCTGCCACCGCCTATGTTATATATCGCATACGGCGGTACGGGCAGTCCGTCCTCACCCGTTTTTACGAACGGAGGCTTGTCCATGACGCGTATGATCCCCTCTACTATGTCGTCAACATATGTAAAGTCACGCTCACAGTTTCCGTAATTGAATATTTTTATCGTTTCGCCTTTTCTGAGCTTGTTCGTAAACCCAAAATAAGCCATATCGGGTCTTCCCATCGGTCCATATACTGTAAAAAACCTCAGTCCCGTTGTCGGGATACTGTAAAGCTTAGAATAGCAATGCGCCATCAGCTCGTTTGATTTTTTTGTTGCCGCATACAAGCTCACGGGATTATCTACCATATCATCCGTTGAAAACGGCACCTTCTTATTCGCGCCGTATACCGAGCTTGAGGATGCGTATACGAGGTGCTTTACAGGATTGGCACGACACGCTTCGAGAATATTGAAAAATCCGATCATATTTGAATTGATATATGCCTGCGGATTTTCTATGCTGTATCGCACTCCTGCCTGCGCGGCAAGATTTACCACGATATCAAACTTATATTTGGCAAACAGATCATCGAGCGCCTGTTTATCTGCAATGTCCATCTTTATAAATGTGAACTTGTCATATTTTGAAAGCATTTGCAAACGAGCTTCCTTCAGGCTCACATCATAATAATCATTGCAGTTGTCAATACCGATGATCGTCTTTCCGCATTCTAACAGTTTCTTTGATAAAAACGCACCGATAAATCCGGCGGCTCCCGTTACTAATATATTACCCATTTTATCATCCTTTGTATTTACCATTACGCCGGTGCCATTTCCTTGACCGGTTCCTGCTTCTTTCTTACATATGTAGGCACTGCCTCTGCGACCGCGTCCTTGATAAGCTCGTTGTTGTCGCTTTCAGCCGCTTTTCTGAGTTTGTCAAGCATTGCGTCAAGCTGAGACTTCTCTATATTTATCGGCTTGCCGATAAATATCTTGTTATGGCTTGTGTTGGTTAAGCCTTCCTCGTCCATCAAAAGCTCCTCATAGAGCTTTTCGCCCGGACGCAAGCCGACCTCAACGATATCTATGTCCTCACCGACTCTCAGTCCCGAAAGTCTTATGAGGTTTTTCGCCAGATCATATATCCTCACAGGCTTACCCATGTCAAGGACAAATATCTCGCCGCCCTTTGCATAGCTTGCCGCCTGAAGCACCAGCTGCGACGCCTCAGGTATCGTCATAAAGAAGCGCGTTATACGCTTGTCCGTTACCGTTACGGGGCCGCCGTTTTCTATCTGCTTCTTAAACAGTGGGATGACACTGCCGTTTGAGCCAAGCACATTTCCAAAGCGGACACACACAAACTCCGTCTTGCTGTTATGCTGCGCCGTCTGCACTACCATTTCACAGATACGCTTCGTCGCTCCCATTACATTTGTCGGGTTGACCGCTTTATCCGTTGAGATCATAATGAATTTCTTTGTATCGTACTTATCTGCGCATCGGACAAGATTATATGTTCCGAATACATTGTTCTTGATCGCCTCGCCCGGGCTGTCCTCCATCAGCGGTACATGCTTGTGCGCCGCTGTGTGGAACACAATGTGCGGGTCATATTTTTCAAATATGTCCTCCAGCCTGTCCATATCACGAACGGACGCTATCACCACCTCAGGCTTATTGAGCGGATATTTACGGTTAAGCTCCATCTGTAGGTCATACGCATTGTTCTCGTATATGTCAAGGACTATTAATATCTTCGGTTTGAAATTCATTATCTGACGGCATAGCTCCGATCCTATTGAGCCTCCACCGCCGGTTACAAGTACACGCTTATTTCTTATGTAACCGCCTATCTCTGCATTATCTAATTTTATCGGTTCTCTTGCAAGCAAGTCCTCTATGTTTACCTTCCGTATCTGGCTTATTACATCCGTCCCGTCATGAAGCATCTGATCCATGCTCGGCATTATTTTTACAGTACAGTCTGTTTCGTTGCAGATCTCTATTATCTGCTTCCTGTCCTCAAGCGTTGCCGAGGGCATTGCTATCATGATCTCATCTATTTCAAGCTCTTTTGCAAGCCGCACTATGTCATAGCGCGTACCCATTACTCTGACGCCGTTGACTATGGCATTTTTCTTATTTTCATCATCATCTGCAAAACATACTACTGTGTAGTTAAGGTGGATATTGCTTGCTATATCCCTTAGTATCAACGCAGCCGATGTTCCGGCGCCGACTATCATAAGACGCTTACTGTTCTTATCTGCTGTCATTCTTGCCGAATACATTGTGTGTATCGCGCGAACTATCATTCGCAGCGCTATTATAAGCATACTTGCTATAACGACCGCAAAAAAGCTCAGCTTGAAGAAAAAGAATGTTCTATAGAACATCTCATTGAACGCTATAGACGGTATACATGCTACCGCACAGGCTATTCCAAGCTTGCCGTAATCCCTTGTACCGGCAAATACCCACATTATACGATACATATTGAATGCGAACAGCGCCGCGATAAACACCGCAGCGGCAAATCCCACCGCTATTATATTCTGTAGAAATATTTCCATAGTATCATATATATTATGTATCAACAGAGTTGTCATGAAATATGAGACAAAGACAATAAGCACATCCAAAACAAGCAGATTTCGATTTCTGAAAATGCTGCCCACCTTGCGCTTATAATTGATCTCATCACCGTATATTGCTTTTTTCATTGTCTCTATCCCCATTCTCGATCACACATATATGTTTATTCTATCACACAACAATAAAGATTGCAAGCTTTTTTGTGAATAGAGAACAAAAAAGCTCAGGTCATACGCATTCCCGAAGCAGGAAATGCGTTGTCACGACAAGATTTTTGGCTAAGGTCTTACCTGCATTTTGCCCTGTATTCTTTCGGCGTGCAGCCATATCGGCGCTTGAAAACACGCATAAAATATTCCCGTCTTTAGAGAGTAGCACCATAATCTTTAGAAGTATTAAAACAAGAAAAATATCGAATTTTGCCTTAAAATAAGGCTTTTTTT
>CAJONM010000036.1 GCA_905235885.1 uncultured Clostridia bacterium | reverse complement strand
GACAATAAACCAAAGCCCTGCCGCGAACATATCCGTCAAAACAGGGACGGCGGTATCGCTTGTAATATCAAACGGAGTCGTAGCGGCAACGAATAACGAGCCGCTGATACCGGCGGCATCAGCCGCGCCGACGGAGCAGCAGAGTGCGCCGACGGGAAATGTGTACAAGGTAAAGATACCGTCGGATATACAAAATGACACCATAAGCGTTCAGATAATCGCCAACGGCACGACAGTGCATAACGCGGTCCATTCAAAGTCTGAGGGTCAGATAGCCGTTGAGATACCGTTCAGCGGCAGCGTAAGCATACAGGCGTATATAGACGGCGCTAAGATAAGCGATAAAACGGTCACATTCTGATGCGCGGAACGATATATAAAGGCATAGGCGGATTTTACTATGTCCGCACCGAGCAGGGCGAATTTGAATGCCGCGCGCGCGGCAGATTTCGCAAGGAGCATATCGTGCCGATGATAGGCGATGAAGTCGAGATAGATGTAAAAAACGGCAAAGGAACGGTAATTTCTATCTATCCGCGGCGGTCAAAGCTGATCCGTCCGGCGGTGGCAAACATAGATATGATCGTCATTGTCGCGGCGGCGGCGAGCCCGGAGCCTAATGTGTCGGTGATAGACAAGATGCTGGTTAATGCCGAAATAAACGGCATCGAACCGATCGTATGTATAAATAAATGCGATCTTGCATCCGCCGCCGGGCTTAAAGAGCTGTATACAAGGGCAGGCTACAGAGCCGTTTGCGTATCGGCAGAAACGGGCGAGGGAACGGATGAGCTGTTTTCCCTGATAAAAGGCAGGATAGCGGTGTTTGCCGGCGTAAGCGGCGTTGGCAAATCGAGCTTGCTTACGATCATAACCGGCAGTGAGCTTGAGACGGGCAGAGTGTCGGAGAAGATAAGTCGCGGCAGACATACCACGCGCCATGTGGAGCTGTTTGCCACAGAGGATGGCGGATATGTTATGGATACGCCCGGCTTTTCATCGGTAGAGCCGGAGGATATATCCGAGGGCGAGCTTGCCGGGTATTTCCCCGAAATGCGCGAAATGGACGGCAAATGCCGCTTCAGAGGCTGCGCGCATATGGACGAGCCGGACTGTGCCGTAAAGGAGCTTGTGAGGTCGGGAGAAATAGCGGCGTCAAGGTATGAGTCGTATCGCAGATTATACGAATTACAAAGGAGCAAAAGGAGCTAATGCCGAAATGGGAATAATACTATCACCGTCTATATTGGCGGCGGATATTTCAAAGCTTGGCGAGGAGATAAAGCAGGTCGAGGCGGCAGGAGCGGATTGGATCCATATTGATGTTATGGACGGGGTATTCGTTCCGAATATGAGCTTCGGTTTTCCTATAATACAGTCGATCCGCAGGATAACAGGATCGACTCTTGATGTGCATTTGATGATAATAGAGCCGGAGCGGTATATTGACAGATTTATCGATGCCGGCGCAGATATGCTGACATTCCATATCGAGGCTGCCGCGGATGCGGACAGATGTATAGATATGATAAAAGCAAGAGGGATAAAGGCAGGACTTGCCATAAGCCCCGACACGCCGTATGAAGCCGTACTGCCGTATATAAGCAAGGCTGATATGGTGCTTTGCATGACCGTTGAGCCGGGCTACGGCGGTCAGGAATATATAAAGGCTGTGGATAAGAAAATAGCAGCGGTACGCCGCGCGGCAGGAAACGATTATCTTATACAGGTCGATGGCGGCGTGTATGCCGAAAATATAGCTGAGCCGATAGCGGCAGGGGCAGATGTTATCGTTGCCGGCAGCGCCGTATTCGGCGGCGACATAGCCGAAAATATCAGGAGATTAAAAGATGCGTGCGGTTGTGATAGGTAACGGCGAGATAACCGATTATGAGGCGATAAAGAGGAGACTCAGAGATGATGATACGATCATCTGCGCCGATGGCGGAGCGCGGCATACAAAGCCGCTGGGAACAGCGGCGGATATAATAATCGGCGATCTTGATTCATGCGATGATACGGGCAACGCGAGGGTGATAAAATATCCGACTGACAAGGATTTTACCGACGGTGAGCTTGCCGTCAGATACGCGGCGGACAACGGCTTCGATGAGCTTATGCTTCTTGGTATGAGCGGCAGCCGCCTTGACCACACGATCGCGGATATTTTTTTGCTCACGCTTCATGACAACGCGTATTTTGCAGATGATAACAACGAGATATATCTGCTCCGCGACAGCCTGACCATCAGCGGCAGACGCGCAATGACGCTGTCTGTAATACCGCTATGCTCCGAGCTTAAAAATGTAACGAGTACAGGCCTTAAATGGCGGCTGGACGGCGACACTCTCGCGTTCGGCTCGACAAGAGGTATAAGCAACATCGTAACCGACGATGTATGCCGCATCGAGGCGGACGGAATGGGTCTTGTAATAATCAGCACCGAAAGGATTTAGATATGATATATTTAGATAACGCCGCTACGACAAAGCCGTGCGAGGCGGCTGTAAAGGCGATGCTCGCGTCGGCGGAGGAGTTCGGGAACCCGTCGTCTATGCACGGTGTTGGGCTTCGCGCCGAAAAGCAGCTGATCAGTGCGCGAAAGACGATCGCGCAAAAGCTTGGCGGTGATTTTAAAGGGGTATATTTTACATCCGGCGGCACGGAGGCAAATAATCTTGCCGTTATAGGCACAGCGCGCGCGAAGCGGCGGCAGGGCAAGCGTGTTATAGTATCGAAAACAGAGCATCCGTCAGTGCTTGCGGCGGCAGGGCAGCTTGAAGAGGAGGACTTTGATGTCATATACGCCGATGTCGGCGCAGACGGACGGGTCGATACGGGAAGGCTGCGTTCTTATATAACGGAAGATACCATATTGGTAAGCGTTATGCATGTAAATAACGAAACGGGCGTGATACAGCCTGTAGAGGAAATATCGGCAATGGTACGCGCCGCCGCGCCGAAGGCGGTGGTGCATTGCGATTGCGTGCAGTCGTTTTGCAAGCTTCCGATAAACGCGGAGAAGCTCGGCGCGGATATGATAACGATCAGCGCGCATAAGATACACGCGTTTAAGGGCTGCGGAGCGCTGTATACGGCAAACAAGCATATAAAGCCGCTTATCTACGGCGGAGAGCAGCAGGGCGAAATTCGTCCCGGCACCGAAAATGTCGGCGGAATAATGGCGTTTGCCGCTGCGGCGGACGCGGCGGTAACGGATATGGCGCAAATGCGCCGCAAACGCGAATATATGATACGGCTTCTACAGGAAAAAGTGCCGGATATAGCCGTAAACGGCTCGAACGAGTACAATTCCGGAAGCGTTCTGAATGTATCGGTCATGGGCATAAAATCGGAGATACTCCTGCACGCGCTCGAAAGGCATGAGGTATACATATCCTCAGGCTCGGCTTGCTCAAGCCATAAGCCGCAGCCCAGTCATGTGCTTACGGCAATGGGGATAGGCGCGGCAGCGGTAACGGGCGCGGTCAGGATAAGCTTCTGCGCCGATACGACCGATGACGAGATAGACCGCGCGGCACAGGCAATAGCCGCTGAGGCGGCGAATATAAGAAAATATATGAGGTAGGATATGGCAGTGATAAAAGAAACCATTATCGCAAAATACGGCGAAATAATCTTAAAGGGCGGAAACCGACCCAGATTTGAAAAACTGCTTGTAAGCAATATACAAAACGCGCTCCGAAATATCGGAAAATGCCGCATAACGATAAAGCAGGCGGCGATATATGTCGATGAATTTGACGAGGACAAGATAGATCTCATAACAAAACGCATGGCGGATGTGTTCGGGATAGTATCTGTAACAAGGGCGGCTCTGTGCGAAAAGAGCCTTAATGTCATTTTTGATACCGCAAAGGAATATTTAAAGGACGATCTTTCTATGCCGCAGCGGTTTAAGGTAGAGGCAAAGCGTGCGGATAAGTCATTTCCGATGACATCAACGGAGCTTGCAATCGCGCTTGGCGGAATGCTTGATGATCAATTTCCCGACATAGTGTGCGATGTGCATGAGCCTGAGACGACCGTAAGATGCGAGGTACGCGAAAGAGGCGCGTATATTTATATAGCACAGAAGTGCATAAAGGGGCAGGGCGGAATGCCGCAGGGCAGCGGCTCACGCGCAACATTGCTGCTTTCGGGCGGCATAGACAGCCCCGTTGCCGGATATATGATAGCAAAGCGCGGCGTAACGATAGATGCGGTAAATTTCTTCTCATTCCCGTATACTTCCGAGCGTGCAAAGGAAAAGGTCATCGAGCTTGCGTCCATAGTAGCGCGTTACACATCGAAGATGAATTTGTATATAGTTCCGTTTACGGAGATACAGCTCCAAATACGCGACAAGTGTCCCGAAGAATATATGACGCTTATAATGCGTCGGTTCATGATGCGGATCGCGGAGAGGATAGCGAAAAGGAACGGGTCAAAGGCACTGATAACCGGCGAAAGCGTCGGGCAGGTTGCAAGCCAGACGCTTGCCGCGCTCGATGTTACTAACGCGGTGGTCGATATGCCCGTATTGCAGCCGCTTATCGGTATGGATAAGCTTGAGGTCATACAGATCTCCGAAAGGATAGGGACATATGGAACATCCATTCTTCCGTATGAGGATTGCTGTACCGTATTCACTCCGAAGCACCCGAAGATAAATCCAAAGCGCGGCGATGTTGAAAAATTCGAGGCGCGTCTTGATATAGAGGAGCTTGAAAGGCAGGCGGTGGAGGATACGGAGCTGATAGAGGTGTACCCGTCATGACAGCGAATATGAACGGACACAGCGAAGCGGTCATCGATCGGCTCCGCGAAAGAGGGCTTTATATCTCGACGGCTGAGAGCTGCACAGGCGGTCTGCTTGCCGCGCTCATAACGGATGTTGCAGGCTCGTCGGATGTTTTTTGCGAATCGGTCGTGACATATTCCAATGAGGCAAAAATGCGTCAATTGGGCGTCAAGCCCGAAACGCTTGAAAGATACGGTGCCGTATCGCGCGATACGGCAGAGGAAATGGCTTTTGGTATATGCCGCCTGACGGGCGCGGATATAGGAGTCGGTATAACCGGCATCGCCGGACCGGGGGGCGGAACGGACAAAAAGCCTGTAGGGACGGTCTATGTCGGCATAAATTTTTGCGGCAGTATAGAGGTATATCATCTGCTCATAGACGGAACGCGCGCGCAGGTGCGAGAGGAAACCTGCCGTTTCGTACTTAAAAAATTGCTCGAGAAAATTTGAAATATCTATTGACAAATGTACCTCTATAAGGTATAATACAATCATACCGAACAAATGTTCGATTTTTATACGGAAAGGGAAAACGGTTATGGCAAAGGCAGAAAAAAAGGAAAAGACAATTGCTGTGCAGTTCGCGGACAAAGAGGAAAAGCAAAAAGCGCTTGACGCGGTATTTAAGGGGATAGAGAAGGAATACGGATCAGGCGCGATCATGAAGCTGGGCGATACGCGCGTTACGAGTGTTGACGCTATACCCACAGGCTCATTGACGCTTGATATGGCTTTAGGCATAGGCGGCATTCCCAAGGGCAGGATAACGGAGATATACGGACCCGAATCATCGGGAAAGACGACGGTGGCGCTCCATGTTGTCGCGGAAGCTCAGAAGCGAGGCGGCGAGGCGGCGTTCATAGATGCCGAGCACGCGCTTGACCCCGTATACGCGGCTAATTTAGGCGTTGATATAGATAATCTCATAGTGGCGCAGCCCGATAACGGCGAACAGGCGCTTGAAATATGCGATATGCTCGTTCGCTCAGGTGCGCTGGATGTTATAGTTGTTGACTCTGTCGCGGCACTTGTGCCCAAGGCGGAGATAGAGGGTGATATGGGTGATACCCATGTCGGTCTTCTGGCAAGGCTCATGTCACAGGGTCTGAGAAAGCTTACGGCGATAACCTCAAAGAGCGGTACGGCGGTCATATTCATAAATCAGATCCGTGAGAAGGTGGGCGTGATCTACGGCAACCCCGAGGTAACGACCGGCGGACGCGCTCTGAAGTTTTTCTCATCGGTGCGGCTTGATGTACGCCGCAAGGAGCAGCTCAAAAACGGTACGGAGATCGTGGGTAACCACACCCATGTAAAGGTCGTAAAGAACAAGGTCGCTCCGCCGTTTAAGGAGGCAGAGTTTGATATTATGTACGGCAAGGGCATATCCAAGGAGGGAAATATCCTTGATATGGCTGTAAAATTCGACATTATCAAAAAAAGCGGCGCGTGGTTCAGCTACAACGGCAACAAGGTCGGACAGGGCAGAGATAACATCAAAAAGTATATGGAAGACAACCCTGAATTTACCGCAGATATAGAAAATCAGGTGCGAAATCTGATGATGAAAAAACAAGAAAATATTGTTGTTGAAATGACTGAAAATAGCGAAATTAATGAAGACAATTTTGTAGAAACAGATGAAATTTAATTGAAATCCAGAAATGCTATTGACCTTTTCGATTATTTAATGTATTCTATAAATACAATAGTTGAAAATGGGTTAGGGGAGGCTTCTAAAAAGATGGTTTCAGGAGAGGTAACAGTTCGCAATGCCGTAGGACTTCACGCGCGGCCGGCGACATTTTTCATACAGCGCGCCAACAGCTTCAAGTCGAGCATATGGGTCGAGAAGGATGACAGGCGTGTAAATGCAAAGAGTCTTTTGGGTGTTCTTTCGCTCGGTATAGTTAAAGGCACGGTAATAACCATAATTGCCGACGGTGCCGATGAGGATGAAGCGGTAGAAGGACTGGTAAAAATAATCGAAACTGATTTTACCGAATAAAAATAAGATCCTTTGATAACTCTGCAATTTTGTGGTTGCAGAGTTATTTTTGACTTACGGAGTGGTTCTGATGTTTGATTTTGAAGAAGAATTAAAAAATCTTCCCGATCAGCCGGGAGTGTATATAATGCGCGGAAGTGACGATACGGTCATATATGTCGGCAAGGCAAAGATACTGAAAAACCGCGTCCGCAGCTATTTCAGAAAAAACGCGTCACATACGCCGAAGGTCACGGCAATGGTATCGCAGGTGGCGCGGTTTGAATATATAATAACCGATTCCGAGCGTGAAGCACTCGCGCTTGAAAACAATCTCATAAAAAAGTACAAGCCAAAATACAATATACTTCTCAAAGACGACAAACAGTACCCGTATATAAAGGTATCGATAAACGAGCCGTATCCGCGTGTTTTTATGGTGCATCGTATGTCAAATGACGGCGCAAAATATTACGGGCCGTATATGGGCAAGGGCACGATAAAGAATACCCTTGAGGTAATAAGAAAAATATTCCGTCCGCCCACCTGCCGCAGACGATTTCCGCAGGATATGGGCAAGGGGAGACCATGCCTTAACTACCATATAAACAGATGCTTTGCTCCCTGTACGGGCAAGGTGAGCATGGAAGAGTACCGCAGGATATTTTTTGACATATGCAGATTTTTAGAGGGGCGGCATGATAAGCTCATAGCCGAGCTGACCGAGGAGATGAGAGCGGCGTCGGCAAATATGCAGTATGAACGCGCGGCGGTCTGCCGCGACAGGATACGCTCCATACGCGAGCTTATGGACAAGCAGAAGATAGTAGATACCGAGCACAGCAAGGATATGGATGTCATTGCCGCGGCTGCTGCCGATGAGATCGCGTATATAGAGGTGTTTTTCATACGCGGCGGCGTTGTGATAGGCAGAGAATATTATCGGATAGAGCATATAAACGGCGCGGACAAGTCGGAGATGATAACCGATTTTATAAAGCAGTTTTACGCCGATTGCGATTTCATACCGTCGGAGATTGTGACCGAAACGGAAATATCCGACGCCGAGGCGATAGCCGACAGGCTCAGGCATCTTAAAGGCAGGAAGGTAACGATCACAGCGCCAAAGCGCGGCGATAAGGCAAAGATGGTGGCAATGGTGCGAATGAACGCGGAAAAAGCCTTGTCAAACCACAAGCTCAGGCTTTTAAAGGAAAAGGAAAAGAGCGGCGTTTTGGAGGAGCTTATGGATATGCTCGGCCTTTCCGCACCGCCGAACAGGATAGAGGCGTACGATATATCGAATATACAAGGCTCCGACAATGTCGGGGCAATGGCTGTCTTTGAATACGGCAGACCGGCAAAGCGCAAATACCGCAAATTCAGGATCAATTCCGTTGACGGCGCGGATGACTACGCGTCGATGCGCGAGATGATATATCGCCGTTTCCGCCATGGACTTGACGAGCAGGAGAAAATAGAAGCAGGCGAGATGAATATACGCGACGCGAAATTCCTGCCGTATCCCGATCTTATTCTGCTTGACGGCGGCAAGGGACATCTGGGCGCGGTATCGTCGCTTTTAGAGATGCTCGATATCGACATACCCACATACGGTATGGTGAAAAACGATAAGCACCGCACGTGCGGTCTGGTAGGGAAAGACGGCGAGGCGGAGATCGCTGCGCATAACAGCGTTTTCAAGCTCATAACGCATATTCAGGACGAGGTGCATGACGCGGCAATATCGTATTTCAGGAAGCTGCATACGGCGATAGGCTCGGAGCTTGATAATATTTCCGGTATCGGTGAAAAAAGACGGACTGCGCTATTGACTAAATACGGAAATATTGATAAAATAAAGGAAGCGGATATTTCGGATCTGGCGGCAACGGATAGTATGGATATGAAAGCCGCCCAAGCCGTTTATAATTATTTCAGAAGCAAGGATGATATGGATGAAGAAGCTTTTTAGCTTATTGATAATAACGGCACTGTCGCTGTCGCTGTGCTCATGTGATGCGTTAGACGGCATCAAGGGCATATTTGCGCCCGATAATGACGATGAGCAGACCGCGGCAGAGCCTGCTCCGCCCGGTGAGATCACAGCCGGTATGACCGATTTTGATATATATAATCCGCTTACGACCTCATCCGATACGGTAAGCGATATATGCGGCTTTATTTTCGAGCCGCTGTTCGGAATGGATGTAAATATGCACATATACGGCGTTCTGGCAAGCTCGTATGAGCCTGACAGTGACGGACGAGGTATGACCATACACCTCAAGCAGGGTGTTTTCTGGCATGACGGCAGAGATTTTGTAGCAGCGGATGCGGTATATACGACCAATATGATAAAAAACGGCGGCACGCGGTATGATAAGCTCGTTGAGCCGATAGAGTCGATATGGGCTGTTGACAACTATACCGTATACGCGCGGTTTCGCCGCGCCGTACCCAACGGTGCCGCGCTCTTCACATTCCCCATAATCAGAAACGGGTCGATGTGGGAGACAATGCCGATAGGCACAGGCCCATTTTATATGGACTATAAGGGCGATCTTGCCGCATATGATTGGCATTTCGGAGAAAAAGCGGCTATAGATAAAATAAAAATCAAGCAGATACCAAATATGCAAAAGCTCCTGAGCCTTTTTGACGCAAGCGTCATAGATTATGCAAGCTCGGAGATACTGGACTTTTCAAACTATATGCCGAAGAGCAATTCAAGAGTGGTAGACTATGTATCGAATGATATGGTATTTGTCGGCTTTAACACATTGAGCGCAGTCTTTTCCGATACTGCCGCAAGACGCGCCGTATCATATTTGATAGATCGCGACAATATCGTATCGAATATATACTACTCCCGCGCGGCGGCGAGTGAATATGCGATAAATCCGTCATCATATGCCGCATTTGATGCGAGCAAGCGGCATGGCGCAGATTCCGATGCGGCTGTGATGCTGCTCGACGAAGCCGGCTGGAAGCCGAATAATAACGGCGTTTATGTAAAAACGGGGAAGGGGACATATTTCAGCGTCCGCATCCTTGTAAACAGCGAAAGCGAGGAGAGAGTAAGGATAGCCGAGGAGCTTGCCGAAGGCATGACGGCACTCGGTATGCGCGCGGTCGTTGATAAATGCGGCGCGGCGGCGTTCTCAAGCCGTCTGGACGCTAAGAATTACGATATGTTTATAGGCGAAACGGAGCTGCTTCCGGGCGGTGACATAACTCCGCTTGCCGCAACGGGCTATAACTGCATGGGATATTCCGACGCAGCCGTAGATACTATCCTTGCCCAGCTCGGCACGCTCAACAGCGAGGAGGATATAAGCTCCGTATCACAGATGCTTTATACAAAGCTGTGGGAGGACTCGCCGTTTGCGGTTATATGCTTCTTAAAGCGCGGCATAGCCGTCACATCAAGGCTTGTATGGGGCGTGGAGCCGTCGGTAACCGGATATGTAAGATATACCGAGGGCTGGTATGTGCAGTAGACGCGGATCTGTTACGGAGGAATAGCGATGAATGTCATAGTGGTAGGAGGCGGCGCCGCCGGACTTATG
>CAJONM010000035.1 GCA_905235885.1 uncultured Clostridia bacterium | reverse complement strand
CGGAAACGCTTGAGGCGGACGATTTCTATTTCGTTTCCAACAAGCTCATATTTACCGCTATGACGGAGCTGTTTAATGAAAACAAGCCGATAGATTTCGTGACCGTAACAGAGCAGCTCAAGCTTTCGGGCAGCCTTGAGGCGGCAGGAGATGTTGATTATCTCAAAAAGCTGTCCATGAGCGTTTCGACAACTCAGCATATACAGTATTACACCGACATAATAAAGGAAAAAGCCGTTTTGCGTTCGCTTATTCGCAATGTTGACAAGATCTCAAAGATGGCGTATAAGGAGGAGGACAGCCTGTCAAGGCTTCTGGAGATGTCCGAGCAGATGATATTTGATGTGTCATCATCGCAGAGCAGGACAAACCTCGTCCATATAAGCGATATTTTGCAGACAACATACGATGATATGGCGAAAAATGCCGAGAAAAAGGGCGGCATTACGGGAGTGAATACAGGCTTTGACGAGCTGAACAAGCGTACCGGCGGATTTCATGGCGGTGAGCTTATAATAATCGCCGGACGACCCGGCATGGGAAAATCCGCGTTCGCGGTAAATATAGCCGAGCATCTGAGCATAAACCTTGGTATGACAACGGCTATATTCAATCTTGAAATGCCGAAGGAGCAGATCGTAAACAGAATATTATGCTCACAGTCGCTTGTCGATAATACCCGTATCCGTACCGGCACCATGAAGCCGGAGGACTGGGAGAAGATATGCGATGTCGCCGACGCAGTCGCGCGCGCACCGATATATATAGACGATACCGCTACGATCACTGTTTCGCAGATACGCGCAAAATGCCGTATATTGAAGCAGTCAAGAGGACTTGATATGGTCATCATCGACTATTTGCAGCTGATGCAGGGCGGCGGAAGAAGCGATAACCGTCAGCAGGAGGTAGCCGACATTTCGCGCTCGCTGAAGATCCTTGCAAAGGAGCTTGACATACCCATAATCGCGCTTTCACAGCTACGGCGTGAGAGTGAGTCGCAGAAGGGCAAGGAGCCGATGCTTTCGGATCTGCGCGAATCGGGCGCGATCGAGCAGGACGCGGATCTTGTCGCGTTCCTCTACAGGCAGTATGTATACAGCAAGGACCCGGAGGACAAGGAGCTTGCAAAATGTATAATCGCCAAAAACAGAAGCGGCGAGACGGGATGGTTCATGCTGGGCTTCAAGGGTGAGTATACCAAATTCCAGAACATAGAGTACAGAGCGAAGGAGGAGTAAGGACGAGGGGAACTCGTCCTTATTTATAAAAATGATTTCAGATAAGGTCGAGAAAACCATGCTTTCGGGCGGTATGCTGCCTGCCCGTTCGATACTCGTCGGGTTAAGCGGCGGCGCCGACAGCACTGCGTTGCTCTATATATTGCATGGGCTGTCAAAAAAATACGGCTTCACCCTGTATGCCGCGCATATAAATCATTGTCTGAGAAAGGGGACGGCGGATCGCGACGAAAGCTTTTCGCGCGAGTTGTGCGAAAGACTCGGAGTGGAGTTTTTCTGCTGCAAAGCCGATGTCGGCGCGGAGGCGAAAAGACTGGGAATAAGCGAGGAGCTTGCCGGACGGCGGATACGATATGAATTTTTCGACAAGCTCTCAAAGAAAAAAAGCATCACATATATTGCAACGGCGCATCATAAAAACGACAATGCCGAGACCATAACTATGAATTTTATACGCGGCAGCGGCATACGCGGATTATGCGGCATACCGCGCCGTCGCGGCAATATAATACGGCCGCTCCTTGATATAACGCGGTCGGAAATAGAAGAATACTGCGCCGAGCGCGGTATCGGTTATGTTACGGATGAAACGAATGCGGAGATCGTATATACTCGCAATAAGATACGGAATATACTCATACCTGAGATAGAGCGCGAATTTAATCCGTCCGTAGTCGATACGGTAACGAAAAATGCCGAAATAATGGCGGCGGATGAGGATTATTTAAGTATATGCGCCGATAAGGCATATTCGGAGATCACAGACGGCGGCGCGGCGGATATATCGCTGCTTAAAAGCTCGCACAGAGCGATCGCGCTCCGCGTTATACGGAAAATGATAGACGATGTATGCGGCATAAGCGATATTTCATCATTTGTTATCGGATCGGTATATGAGCTTGCTCTGATGGGAAGGACGGGCGCGAAATGCGACATAACGCGCGGAGTATACGCCGTTGTCCGATACGGCAGACTTATAATAGAACGGGAAGCGGAGCCGTGCGGCGACTTTGAATATAATATCGCGATCGGGCAAAAATTATATATACCGGAGCTTGGGTTTTCCGTGCTTGCGCAGAGCGCGTCCGGATCTATGAGCGATGACGCGCAGTATTTTTCTCTGCCCGACGGATCGAGCCGCATAGCGATCCGCAACCGACGCAGCGGCGACAGATTTTGCCCGTGGGGAATGAGCGGCACAAAGACAGTAAAGGCGTTTATGATAGACGAGAAGATCCCGGCGCCGATGCGCGACAGGACAGGCATAGTGACGATCGACGGCGATATTGCATGGATAATAGGTCATCGCCGCGACAGACGCTTCAAATTTAACGGCAGCGGCATAAAAATTTCGATTTTGTATTGAAATCGCGTCCATAGTGTGGTACAATGTATCGTAATCTTGTGATTGGGAGATGTATTTGTGAAAAATTTCAGAAAAAGTCTAATAATATGGCTCATTTTTATAATAGGCGCGTACATGGCATATTCATTTTTGGCAAAAAGCGTTGCCGACCCGACAAGGGAGATCCTGTATTCGGAGTTCATCCATGAGATAAAGCAGGAGAATGTCAGCAACATAGTGCTTTCGGATGATGTCGTGGAGGGCGAGATAAACGGCGAGCTGATGAAGGCGAAAATACCGTCGCGCGAGCTGTTTTTTGAAAATGCGGGTGAATATATAGATGATCAGGTCGGGCGAGGGATGCTCGATATAGACATAAAAGAACATAGCTTTTCAATTTCAAGCGCGCTTAATGCGGTATTGACCGGCGGACTTATCATTGTTTTGTTTATGATGCTCACGGGCAGAGGCGGCGTTGGCGGCGGCGCGTTCGGCAAGAGCCGCGCAAGGCTGCACAGCGAACGCGGCAGCGCGTCATTTAAGG
>CAJONM010000034.1 GCA_905235885.1 uncultured Clostridia bacterium | reverse complement strand
GCTTTGTCGCCGCCGAGACGACCGAAAATAGACGCAAGCCTGTGCTTTCCGAAGGTTATTTCCGTCTCAAGCACCGACAGGGACAAAACAAAGGCATTTAAAAAATCCCGTCTTTGCCGCAGCCTGTCGGCGGCTGTGAAGCCGTACATTATACACACCGCGCATATCATAGCCGCGCCCGTCATCCTCAGCATGGCGCGCAAACACTTTCTATCGTTCCCGCGCCGTTTCGGCGCGAGAGAGTTATCACAACATCAAAAAGCGTGACGAGCTCCTTTATAAGCTGTCGGCGCATAAGCTGTTTTATGTCCCTTCCATGAATGGATGCAACGACCGCAACGCCGCTGTTGAGTATTGTCCGTATGGCAGCCGCGTCACGCTCCGTTCCGATCTCATCGGTCAGGATCACATCGGGCGACATTGAGCGGAGCAGCATAAGCATCGCGTCCGATTTCGGGCAGCCCTCAAGCACCGCTGTCATATTTCCCAGATCAAAAGGGCTTTTTCCGTTATGCATCGCCGCTATCTCGCGCCGCTCGTCGGCAATGGCAACGCTGTAGCCGCCATAAGCAAGATTTCTTGCTATATCCCTGAGCAGCGTGGTTTTTCCGGCGCACGGCGGCGAAACTATAAGGGTGCTGTATACGCCCGTATCACCCAATACCGCTCCCATAACGCCGTCGGAGGCGCCTACTATCTCATTTGCAAGGCGAATATTTACAGCCGATATGTTTTTTATAAACTCTATCGAGCCGTTTTCCGTCACCGCCGTTCCGGCAATGCCTATCCTGTGTCCGCCGTCTATGGTGATATATCCGCTCCTTATCTCGTCCTTTACCGAATACAGCGACGATCGCGTGACCGTCTCCAGCAGCCGCCGCATATGATCCTCTGTCACGACTACTCCGCCGAACGGATTTTTTGATAATATCGCTCTGCCTGTCGGGAAAAATATGCCGTCGGAATATCTTACCGACATCGGTTTTCCGCAGATAAGACGCAGCTCCTCCGCTCCGTCAAGCGAAATTCCGAACATACACCGCCGCAGCGGCAGCGGCAGGATATTTATTATCTCCGCGCCTGTCTGCCGCGCCTCGTTTATCGCTATATACATACGCCCTCGCTCCTCTCGCCTTGGTATGTTCTATCATATTAC
Source organism: uncultured Clostridia bacterium (assembly GCA_905235885.1). Classification (GTDB taxonomy): domain Bacteria; phylum Bacillota; class Clostridia; order UBA1381; family UBA1381; genus Ornithomonoglobus. The sequence continues at coordinate 16,434 of CAJONM010000034.1, read as the reverse complement.
GGTTTGTCCCCATTTAGAACACCGCCCGAGAAGTAAACCATATACGAATTGTCTCGCATAGAAAAAAAGCTGCCCAAAAATGGCAGCTTCGTTTGTATGTATTCATATATTACTCTGATATTGTTGAAAAATCGTTCAGACGGTGTGGCTGCGTGAGCGAGGCTATACATATGTATGCGAGCGAGCGCGGACGCGCCGGATGGGCGATTTTAACCAAGATCAGCGGATCATCTCGTCTTGGGGTCCCGTATCCTTATGCGATTTTATGACCGCGCGAATCTCGTCGATGGAGCTGGCGCTCATATCGCCGGCTACGGTGTTTTTAACGGCGGAAAGGGCATTGCCGACCTCAAGAGCGCGAATGATGTCACGATCACGGACAAGCCCGTACAGAACGCCGGCAAGGTATGCGTCACCGCTGCCGATACGGTCAACGACCTCTATTTCCTTATATGGCTTATCCTCATAGAAGCGCCCCTCAAAGAACATCTTTGAATTGAAATTATGGCGCGTGGGGCTTACGACCTCGCGGCGAGTTGTGGCAACGAGCCTGCATCCGTAGTCGCGCGCATAGCCCATCATAATATCCTCAAGCGTGCCTGTGCGTTGCAGCATTCTTCTTGATGTTTCCTCTGATACGAACAGCATATCAACGAGCGGAAATACGCCCTCAATGACGGGCTTGGCTTCCTCCTCACTCCATAGCGCGGCTCTGTAATTCACATCAAACGATATAAGCGCGCCGGCTTTCTTGAACCGCCTTATGACCTCTAAAGTCACCTCGCGCAGCTCCGGACAGAGCGCGAGCGTTATCGAGCTTATATGGAATATTTTTGCAGAGTCGTATACCGAGGGATCTATCTCATCAAGAGACAGCGACCAGATGGAGGCTCTTGCTCTGTCATATATACATGATGATTTGCGCGGATATACGCCGCTTTCATAATAATATATGCCCAGTCTTTTTTCCGGCGTGTCATCGTATACGATAAAATTATCCGATACATTGCCGTATCTGATCTTATTTCTTATAAAATGCCCCATTTTGTTTTTAGGCAGCTTTGTTATTATGCCGTTATGCAATCCGAGCATTGCCGAGCCGGATACAACATTCAGCTCTGAGCCGCCGGCGTTCTTTTCAAATGTCTCGCTTTGAGATATTTTTTCTTTGCCCGGCGGAGACAAACGCAGCATGACCTCTCCCATACCGATAATATCATATTTTGTGTTTTCTTTAAATTCAAACATATGTCTCACCCTCCCTCAATTTATAATAATCTGTACATATTATAATATAATTTCCGGAAATAATCAATAGATTTGTATAAATTTCAACAAAATCAATAATAAATAAATGTGATGTTTAATAATTCTTACTAATATAATTATCATAAGGATTTGACATAACAGGTTATTTATGCTAAAATATCTGTATTATCTATAGGAGGGATATAATGAGTATAACGGAAGTTTTGCTTTTAGCGGCAGGTCTCTCTATGGATGCGTTTGCCACCGCCGTATGCAAGGGCTTGGCGATGCCTAAGCTCAAATGGAACCATATGTGTATAGTCGGGCTGTGGTTCGGTGGGTTTCAGATGCTTATGCCGCTTATCGGTAATCTGTTAGGTGAGGCATTTGCAGTATATATATCATCGATAGGTCACTGGGTAGCGTTTGTACTGCTTGTGATCATAGGCGGAAATATGATAAAGGAAGCCGCAGGCGGCGCGGAAAGTTCGGACGGATCGCTCGCGTTTAAGTCAATGCTGACTATGGCTGTAGCAACGAGCATAGACGCGCTTGCCGCCGGTATTACATTCGCGTTTCTGATAGACTCGACCGCAAAGCTTGTCATGACAGCATTTGTAATAGGCTGCACTACATTTTTGTTCTCAGCGGTAGGCGTGAAGATCGGAAATATGTTCGGAATAAAATATAAATCAAAAGCGGAGCTTGCCGGCGGCATTATTCTTATCCTGCTGGGGATAAAAACACTTGCCGAGGGATTAGGCTGGATCGGATAAGACCTGAAAGGAGCCGAAAGCGTAATAATGAAAAAATATATATGTATTATAGCCGCTGCGATATTGCTTCTGACATCCTGCAATATCAAAAAAGCCGATAAAGCGGACGATGCTTCGCTCAGCGTAGTTGCAACAATCTTTCCCGAATATGATTGGGTAAGAGAAATACTCGGCGATAACCCGTCGGGCGTACGATTGCGTATGCTGTCCGACAGCGGCGTCGATATGCACAGCTATCAGCCGTCACCGGCGGATATACTCGATATTTCCGACTGCGATATATTTATATATGTCGGCGGCGAGTCGGATAAATGGGTCGATGATGTCCTGAAAACGCCTGAAAATGAAAATATGACGGTTATAAAGCTCTTGGATATAATGGGTGATAACGCAAAGACGGAAGAATATGTCGAAGGCATGGAGCATGACGAGGAAGAGACGGAATATGACGAGCATGTATGGCTGTCTCTTAAAAATTCGGTCATATTCTGCGACGCGATAGCGGACGCGCTTATCGCCGCCGATCCGTCCAACGCCGATACATATACGGAAAATGCCGCATCATATACGGAAAAGCTGCGGCTTTTGGACGATCAATATGAAAAGGTCGTATCGGAGGCAAATGTGAAAACGCTTCTTTTCGGTGACAGGTTCCCATTCAGGTATATGACAGATGACTATGCCATCAAATATTATGCCGCGTTTGCCGGCTGCGAAGCAGAGACGGAGGCCAGCTTTGAAACGATAACATTTCTCGCAAACAAAATGGACGAGCTGTCGCTTAGCTCCATTATGACGCTTGAAAACAGCGACCACAGGATCGCCCGTACAATCATAGAAAACACACACGATAAGAATCAGGATATATTGGAGCTCGACTCCATGCAGTCAACGACCACCGCCGCGGCGGAGGGCGGCGCATCGTATCTTGCAATTATGCAGAGTAATCTCGATGTGCTGCAAAAAGCTCTGCAATAGCATCAGCCGCCTATCCGGCAAAGGACACGGCCGAGCGGAATTATCTGATCGCTCCCCTTAATAATATCATATTTCGGATTTAGCGAGACAAGTCCGTTTGGGGAATACTCCTTTATATATACATTCCCCTGAATGGAAAATATACCTATATCGCCATAGTCAAGCTCCTTTGTCGAATGCACGCATACGAGATCGCCGTCATAAAAACGCGGCTCCATGCTGTCTCCGGCAACGCGCAGAACAAAGCTCGTGGCTTTCGGCACCTCGCTGTCAAGCTCTATTATCCGCGCCGTTTCATAATCAAGAAATTCGCCCGTTCCTGCCGATACGGGAAAATCAAAATACAATACGGGATATTTCTTTTCACTTTCCGCGCGAACGCGCTCGACCTCACTGGCAGTCAGCTTATCAACGCGGCTTCTGCCTATCATATCAAGTTTTCTGTAATTATTTATAAGTATGCTCTCATCATGCGTAAGCATATCCTTGCTTTCGATGAGATCCGCCGCGCTGTATCCGAAACAGGCGGCTATTTTATCGACCGTTGTAAGCTTTGGGTCCTTTGTCCTGCCCGAAAACAGCTTCTCTATCGTCGTGAGCGGAATGCCGCTCTTTTCGGAAATCGTTTTATATGTCACTTTGCTTTCCGATTTGAATTTTTTCAGTTGTTCTAACCAATACATACTATTCACCTCTCACAGCAAATTATAGCACAAATGTGCATATCTGTCAACACTATTTTGCACAAAAATGCAATATTGTACCATAAATAGCCTTGTAATAAATTATCATTTGTGGTAATATGTCATCAATCAACAACGAGGGAGGAATTGTATATGAAGTATTCTTTGAACAGTCCGTATCTCCCGTATCTGGCGGATAATTATATAACAGGTCATTACGGGGAAGACAGATTTGCCAGCGCGGCGCACTGTGCCGTCTGCGGCGAAATGATAATGAACGGGGAAAGGTATTACGACATCGGCGGACAAACGCTCTGTATGCAATGTGAACCGTATGCCGAGCAAGCCATCCTTGACGATGTAAGGAGCAGCTACATATTTGAGCTTTAGTGACGGGAGGAGATATGATATGAGATCAATAAAAACAGACCATTTGGGGCGGCGCACCGACTGCCATTTTTTTTCAACGCGCACGCGCATACCGCAATGCGGCGCGCTCATAGATTTTTATAACGCGAGCGATGAGTATGACCTTTGCGGCAAATGTCCGTTTTTCAAAACAGACGAAGAATTCAGGAAAGGGTGGGAAAACAGAAGTGACTCTAAAAATCTGCGATTTACAACGATTATATAAGCTCGGCACAGAGCGTGCAGCTTCCGATGAAGGCAGCGAGCTCCAAACGCTCATTCCGGCCGCAAAAAAATATATATCCGACATAGAAGAGGATGAAATACGATATGCAATGTACGAGCATTACATTAATTTCAGGTCATGGGAGAAGATCGCCGATATTTTCGGCTGCGGCACAGGCGATGCGGTAAGAAAACGCTGCCGCAGGTATATGGACAAAAACAGTTAAAACAAAGGGGCTGTAGGAAAACAAGGTTTTCTTACAGCCCCAATTTTTTATTCAAACAGCGCTTTTGCAAATGCTTCAGGATCGAACGGCTGAAGATCGTCTATCGCCTCACCCACACCGATGAATTTTACCGGAACACCGTCCCGACAGGCTATGGATATGACTATTCCGCCCTTTGCGGTCCCGTCCAGCTTTGTGAGTATGATACCCGTAAGCTCCGCCGCCTCTGTAAAGAGCCGTGCCTGACTTACTGCGTTCTGTCCCGTCGTCGCATCTAAAACGAGCAGATTTTCGCGCGACGCGTCGGGCAATGCGCGGCTTATTACTCTGCCTATCTTTTCAAGCTCCGCCATAAGATTTTTCTTGTTGTGCAATCTCCCTGCGGTATCGCATATCAGCACATCCGCGCCTCGCGCCTTTGCCGCGTTACACGCATCAAATACGACAGATGCCGGATCGGAGCCTTCGCTGTGCTTTATTATATCACAGCCTGCGCGATCCGCCCATATCTGGAGCTGATCTATCGCCGCGGCACGAAAAGTATCGGCGGCGGCAAGCAGCACTTTTTTGCCCTGAGACTTATAATATGCAGCCAATTTGCCTATGCTTGTTGTTTTCCCGACACCGTTCACGCCTATTACAAGTATTACCGACGGGGCGGTATCCAAGTGCATTTGCGGATCTGTTTCCGAAAGCATTTCGGCTATTACCCGCTCAAGCTCGCGCCGCACTTCTGCCGCATCCGTGATGCGCTTTTTCTTTATCGATTCGCGCAGACGGTCTATAAGCTCAACGGAAGTCTCAACGCCGAGATCCGCCATTATAAGCGCCTCCTCCAAGCTTTCAAACAGCTCTTCATCGACCTCGACAAATACGGCGAATACCTCGTTGACCCTGTCTGAGATCGCATCGCTTGTTTTTTTAAGTCCTTGCTTGAGTCTATCAAATAATCCCATTATTATCCCCTATTCAATCATTTCATCTTCTACATCATCTATGGTAAGCGACAACAGCTTCGATACGCCCGATTCCTGCATTGTCACGCCGTACAGTATCGATGCCGCCTCCATTGTGCCGCGCCTGTGCGTTATAACGATAAACTGCGTGCGCTCCGTGTAATTTTTCAGATATGTGGCAAATCTTGACACATTGACATCATCCAATGCCGCGTCTATCTCGTCGAGAATACAGAACGGAGTTGGCTTGACACGCAGTATCGCAAACAGAAGCGCGATCGCTATAAACGATTTCTCGCCGCCGGAATACAGGTTCAGATTTTGCATTCCCTTACCCGGCAGCTGTATCTCTATCTCGATGCCGCTGGCAAGAATATCATCAGGCTCGGATAAATAGAGCTTGGCTCTGCCGCCGCCGAACAGCTCGCGGAACACCTCTCCGAACGCTTTGTTTATCTCGCCGAACTGGTCGACGAAATGCTCGCGCATCAGCTCCTCCATGGAGCTGATGATAGATGTGAGATTTTTCTTTGATTTTTCAAGATCCGCCTTCTGAGTAGTCATAAACTCAAACCGGTCGCGAATTTCCTTATATTCCTCTATCGCGTCCATATTGACATTGCCTATCGCTTTGATCTTCTTTTTAAGCTCGTCAAGCCGCGCCGTATCAGTTTTTATGTCCCCAATATCTGTTTTCTGCTCGCACGCCGACTCATAGCCCAGCTCATAATCATCCCATAGACGGTTTATTATCCCGTCATATTCGTTATCGAGCTTTATCCGCCTACCGTCAGCGCGTGAAAGCTCCTTTTGCAAATTGATTATTTTATCTGTTATATCTCGTCCGTCCGTGCGGAACTGCTCCATCCTGTCTGTTATATCCGCTTTTTTTGCGTCTATCGCCTCAAGCCGCTTTCTGATCTCCTCAGACAGCTTCACCGCGTCATCGGACAGCGCTTGCTTTTCGGATATCTGACCTTTTAAAAGCTCGTTGGATGCCTTTATTTCCTCTATCTCACCGTATCGGTCCGAGATCTCCTGCTCGGAGGTATTTATCCCTTCTTTTGCCGCGGCAACGGTATTTTCCGACACCGCGATCTCGGTATTTATCGCCGCTATATCAAGTGCTGCAGCGTCATTTGCCGCATAAAGCTCCGCCTGCTGCTGTACAAGCCCGTCACGCTTTTCTAAAAGCTCGTTCGTTTCAGCCTCGATGGCGTCGTTTTTCGTTTGTACCGATGAGATATGAGCTATGAGCCGCGCCGTTTCATCACCGGTTTTTGATATGTTCTCACTAAGCTCGGAAAGCTCCTGTTCATATCCGCTCCTGTTTGACGCGTCTATCGCTTCATTTAACATACGGCGCGTATTTTCCAGCCTTATTATCTCATCCTCGTATTCTCTTATAAGCGGCGTAAACGATCCCAATTGTCCGTCTATGAGCGACAGATCGCCCTCCGCCGCGCTGCGCTCCTCGCCGAGTCGCTTTATATTCCGCGAAAGCTCTGCAATATCGGAGGTAAGCGTCTTTATTTCCGCCGCGCGAGAGAGAAATCCGCTTTTGGTGTTTGTCGATCCGCCTGAGATCGAGCCACCGGCATTGAGCACCTCGCCCGACAGCGTCACGACCTTGAATTTGTACCCGTACAGACGGCTGAGCGAAATAGCATTATCTATATTATCCATAACGACCACTCTGCCCAAAAGCGACCTGAATATTCCGTCATATCGCTTATCATATGTGATAAGCTCGTATGCCACGCCGACAAAGCCCTCGGCTTTTGATATTTTGTTTATGTTGTCAAGCTCTCTGCCCTTTACTGAGGTTATCGGTAAAAATGTTGCTCTGCCGCCTCCTGTTCTGCGTAAAAACGCGATCGCCTGCTTGGCATCCTCCTCGCTTTCGGTGATAATATTCTGAAGAGATGCGCCCAAAGCCGTTTCTATTGCAACGGCATATTTTTTATCCGTCTGTGTAAGTCCGGCAACAGTGCCGTATAAGGCATATTTTTTAAGCTCGTCTGAGGTAAGAACAGCCTTTACGCTTTTTGAATATCCGGCATAATCGTTTTCAAGCGCACGGAGCATATTTCTTTTCGACTCTTTCGTGTCCCTTTGAATTTCCGTTTCGGCAAGCTCGGTATTTATTGCGGCAAGCTTTTCTTCCGTATCCGTTTTTGATCGGTTAAGTGTGTTTACTGTCCCTGTCAGTTCATCGAGTTTGATTTGCGCGTCGGAAATGCCCTTTTCCGTTTCCTCAAGCTGCCTGCCGGTGGAAAGCATTCCTTCCTCAAATGCCTTTATCTCCGTTTCCACCGCCTCGCGCCGCTCAATATATGTACGGCGCAGAGCATCTATGCCGCTTATGCGCTCGCGCTCCTTGGAGATCTCAGATTGGTTTGCAAAGTATTCCTGTCGTTTATTTGCTATCTCCTCGTCTGTTTTCGCGACCTTTTCGGTAAGCTCATCGTAAAGTTCTTTTGCCTTTTCAAGCTCATCACTGAGCTTTTTTATGTCCCCGCTTTTATTCTCTATGCTTTCCGTCTCGGTACGGATCAGCTCTACACGGTTTTTGTTGCCCTCACGCGCCGCTTCGATAAGCGTTTCAAGCTCGGTTATTCTCCGATCGTTATTGCTTATGTTGTTTTTCAGTACGACTACATCGTTTCGCGCCGCCGATATTCGCGACTCATTCTCAACGAGCCTTGCGTTTACCTCCGTTTTCTCCTCATCGGAGCGGCGGCTCTCCTCATATAATCCGCTTAGTACACGATCGTTTTCCGTCTCCTGTTTATGCAGCGCTTCAAGCTCTGTCTCTACCGATTCATAAAGCTCGTTGGCCGCCTTCATCGCTTCGCGGTTCTCGTCAAGCGCGGCGACGCTCAGATTGATGTCGAGCTGACGCATCTCTCCGTATATGGATAAATATTTACGCGCCTTTTCCGACTGCTTTTCAAGAGGCGCGAGTCTGCTTTCAAGCTCGGACGATATATCGTTTATCCTCACAAGGTTTTCGTCAACGCGCGTAAGCTTTCTTATAGCTTCCTCTTTTTTGTATTTGTATTTTGAAACGCCTGCCGCTTCCTCAAATATACTGCGGCGATCCTCCGCCTTTGTTGACAGTATCTTTGATACATTGCCCTGACCGATAATGGAATATCCGTCTCTGCCGAGTCCCGTATCCATAAACATCTCATGTATATCCTTTAGACGGCATGCCGCGTCATTTATCTTATATATGCTTTCACCGCTTTTAAAGAGCTGCCTTGTGACCTTGACCTCCTCATAATCTATCGCAAATTCATGTGACGAATTATCAAGGATGAGACTTACCTCGGCGTAATTCTTTCCCTTTCTCGACTCCGTTCCGGCAAATATAATATCCTGCATATTCGCGCCGCGCAGTGATTTTGCGCTTGTTTCGCCTATCGCCCATCGTATCGCGTCGGATATATTGCTCTTGCCGCTGCCGTTTGGACCGACTACTCCGCAGGCACCGTCGGCAAAGTCGAGAACTGTCTTATCCGCAAAGGATTTAAAGCCGATCAGCTCCATTCTTTTTAACAGCAACGCATCTCACCTCTCTTTTTTTTAATCCCGCATCGCCCTTTACCGTTACGGCAATGCCCGTTTCTTTTTGTAGTCTTAATATATTGCTTCTTTTTTGCCCGACCATTTTCGATATTTCGCCCGGATTTACATAGATCACCGCATCGCCCGTTGCACCGCTGAGCGCGGCTGCGGCTGCATCGTAATATATCCTGCTCTCGACTATCTCTCCGAACGCGCTGTGAAACGGTCCTGCGACTACGGACGCGCCCTCGGCGATCTCTTCGGTCGGCTGTAATCCTATGCGGATGACATTTATCCCTGCCGCCTCGAACATCAGAAGCAGCTTTTTTGACAGCTCCGCCGCTTCATCGACCGTTTGCGGCGTGTACCTTTTCCCGTTATACATCGTTTCAAGGTATGTGTCCTTTATAACGAGCGTCGGATATATCCGCACGCACGCAGGTCTGAGCGCGATAATATCCCGCGCCGTCTGTATAGCCCTTTCATCGCTGTCGCCTGGCAGCCCTGTCATCATCTGAAGTCCCAGCTCAAATCCGTATTCGGATATAAGCTTTGCGGCAGCTTTTGCTGTTTCTGCGGTATGACCGCGCCCTGACGCAAGCAGCACATCGTCGGACATTGACTGCACCCCAAGCTCTATTGCCGTTACATGATGTCTCTTGAGGTTTTCCAGTATCGGGCCATCTATATAATCGGGTCGTGTCGAAAGCCTTATGCCACAGATCCGCCCATCCGATATATATGGCTGTACTCTGTCCATGAGCGCATTCTGCTCCGACATCGGTATGCCGGTAAAGCTGCCGCCGAAGAACGCCGCCTCCGTATGGCTGTCATGCCTTGGTATCGTTTCAAGATGACGCTTTATGATCTCAGTGACATCATCGGGCGTTGTCTGCCTTACATTGCCCGTTATCCTGCGCTGATTGCAGAATACGCAGTCATACGGACATCCGCGATGCGGCACAAATATCGGTATATGATAATATTTCATTTCCCCATTTTTTCAAGCAGTGCCTTTGCCGCGCGCTGCTCCGCTTCCTTTTTTCCGGAGCCTGACGCTGTCGCCTTCGGCTTGCCGTTTATCTCGACCTGTACTGTAAATCTGTTAGGCGACTGCGTTTGCAGATCGCCTATGGTAGTATATGTTACGGTGCTTTTTCCATCGCTTTGGACTACCTCTTGCAGCTTTGTCTTGTAGTCGCTGTAAAGACCGCCGGACAATGCAAGCTCAATACGCTCGGACATTATCTTCAGTACCCATTTTCTCGCCGTATCGAGGTTAGAATCGAGATATATCGCTCCCAATACCGCTTCAAACGCGTCCGAAACGACCGACGGTCTCTTTCTGCCGCCTGTTCTTTCCTCGCCCTTGCCCAGCAGAATAATGTCCGGCAGCGATATTTTTTTCGCCACCTCCGCAAGGGACGCTTCGCAAACGAGCGTTGCTCTGAGCCTCGACAGGCTTCCCTCGTTGACATGGTTTGCGCGTTTGAACAGATACTCGCTTATGATAATTCCCAGTACCGAATCGCCTAAAAATTCCAGACGCTCGTTATTGGAGGTGTGCATCTCGTTGGCATATGAGCTGTGCGCGAGCGCGTTTTCAAGGAGCTTCTTATTTTTAAATGTATATCCTATTTTTATTTCCGCATCGGTCATAATAAATCTCACAATCCTTTTTCAACCGTTATATATTCTTTTTCCTCATATAGTTTTCCAGTATTATACACGCCGATACCGTATCTATAACGCCCTTTCGCTTTTTTCCGCGCGTATCGGTCATATTAAGGTATCTCGCCGCGCCGACGGTCGTTAGCCGCTCGTCTGTAAATTCTATGTCCCCATCATATATCTCGCGCAGCCTGTCGGCGAATTTATATGTCGCTTCGGCGCGGAAGCCCTCGCTGCCGTCCATGTTTCTGGGCAGCCCTATAACGATCGTTTCCGGCGCGTATTCGTCTATGATCGGTATGAGCTCTGCCATAAGCTGCTTTGAGCCTTTATTGCGGATCGTTCCGACGCCCTGTGCCGTTATCCCCAAAAGATCGCTCACCGCTACTCCGACACGCGCATCGCCGTAGTCTATCCCCATAATACGCATATCTCTATATCCTTTCACATATAATAACCAATTGTAACACATATTCGTAAATTTTTCAAGAAAAATAACGCCACATTCTTGACATTATCGAATTTTTCTTTATAATAGTAGTATCGGATGATCATACGAATCCATATGTATCGGAGGTATACTATGAGAAAACACCTTTTATTTATATTTAATCCGTATTCGGGCAAGGGCAAGATAAAAGACTATTTGTTCGATATTATAGATATATTCACCAAGGCGGATTACATTGTAACAGTGCATCCCACGCAGAAGCCGGGCGACTGCACCGCCGAGCTTGGCACTGCCGGTCGCACATATGATCTCGTTGTCGTATCGGGCGGCGACGGGACATTAAACGAGGCAGTCAGCGGAATGCTGTCGCTTCCGCCGGAAAGCCGCGTTCCGATAGGCTATATCCCTGCCGGAACAATGAACGATTTCGCGTCAGGGAACGGCATACCCAAAACCATGGTCAATGCCGCCGCGGCAATAATTGACGGAAACCTTGTAAAATACGACATAGGCAGCTTTGATAACAAGACATTTATATATGTTGCCGCATTCGGAGCGTTTACCGATGTATCTTACGATACGCCGCAGCTTACCAAGCATCTTTTAGGCAACGCGGCATATGTGATCGAAGGCATAAAGCGGCTGTATACACTTGAGGGCATATATGTAAGCATCAAAACGGATGAGGGCGAGGAATATGAAGGCGATGTTTTCGTATGCCTTATAATGAACTCAACCAGCGTCGCAGGCTTTGATGTCGGTGACTTTTACAACATCAACACAAACGACGGTCTGTTTGAAATAGTCGTCATCCCGAAAACCGACAACATAATCGACTTCGCAACGCTCATAACAAGCATTAAAAACGGTGAACGCAACAAGGACGGTATGCGCGTAATAAGCACAACGGGCGCAAAAATAAAAACCAGCCTCCCCGTTCGTTGGACGCTCGACGGCGAATACGGCGGCGAGACGGACTCGGCAGTATTTAAGGTGATCCCCAACGCCGTTGATTTTATCATAAACAACAAGGAGAATTAACCGTATGGAACATATCGCAGTGTCTATAATAGACGCGTTGTCGGCGCATCATGTATCGCCGCAGATCATAAATTTCATTATAGCCATGATACCGCTCCTGGAGCTTCGCGGCAGCATTCTCGTTGCCGGCGGCGCGCTGGGACTGCCGTTTATTCAGACCTACATAACGGCTGTTTTGGGCAATATGCTCCCCATTCCGTTTATATTGCTTTTTATCGAAAAGATATTTGCATTTATGAAAAGGGCAAAACATCTGCGCGGAATACCCGATTTCTTTGAAAGCAGGGCAATGAAAAAATCCGATCAGATAGCCAAATACGGATACCTCGGCCTGTTTCTGTTCGTGGCGATACCTCTGCCGGGTACAGGCGCGTGGACGGGAAGCCTGCTTGCGGTGCTGCTTGGGCTTGACAGAAAAAAAAGCCTGCTGTTTATCTTTTTCGGAGTGTTGACGGCAGGGCTTATAATGTCGATGATAAGCTATGGAGTTATACAGACAATAATCGGACTTATAAATTAAGGTGACCAAAAAAACAGAGAGGCTGTAAAAAAACTGAGTTTTTTACAGCCTCTTAATTTTTATTTTGAATACTGCTTTACCGGCTGCATACCGTCGCGCACATTAAATCCGTCTATCCACATTTTCAATGCTCTCTCATGTGATACCCAGTGTACCTCGCCAAACATTGTAAGGCTCTCTATCGGCACGACTGTGCGACCGTTTATCGCATATGACTGTATCTGTTGACCGTTTGCATATGTCACAATATCGGTTTCGTATACATAATCATAAACGCTGCCGGGCTTGCCCGTCTTTTTAACATCCATATCGAACGCTATCGTATTGAGATTTCTGTAAATATTAAGCGTCTTTTCGGACTTGTTCCAGACCACCTCAAACCCGAAATTTCTAAGATCCTCGGCTATAACGCAGCTCGTTCCGTTTACGGCGTATGAAGGTATCGCATAATTATTTATATATGCAACTATATCCGTATGATACGCTCTGCCCTTTATATCACCCGTCTTTGCTTGTGCCGCAGGCATAACGGACATAAGGCCGATAATGAATACCGTTAATAATGCTAATTTTCTTTTCATAGCAATACACTCCCATGTAATATTTTCAAGTCACATTTTACCATATCTTTCGCCCTGTTGTCAATACCGAAAATGACCGACACGGTATTTTCCGTTATTTGCCGCAGAGATAATGCAAAAGCCCCCGACAACCCTCGTTTACATCTGTCCATGTTGTTTCAAAATCGCCCGTATACCACGGATCGGCTACATCTCCGACCCGGTCGGTATAGTCCATGAGCAGCGACACCTTTCCCTCAGGGTCATCACCGATAAATCGCTTCATATTACGCAGATTGAGTCTGTCCATAGCAATTATGCGATCATAATAACCGTAATCAGCCTTTGTCATCTGCCGTGCCGTTTTGCCCTCGCAGCTCAATCCATGCTCGGCAAGCTTGCGCCGCGCCGGAGGATATACGGGATTGCCCAGCTCCTCTGTGCTTGTAGCGGCAGACGCTATTTCAAATTCCCGTTCCACTCCTGCTTTTTTCACCATGTCCTTCATCACAAACTCCGCCATAGGGCTTCTGCAAATATTGCCATGACAAACAAACAATATCTTTATCATTATAATTTCCCCTCGCCTTATTCTGTTACAGATAATGAATTCTGTCTTCATCAAATCTGTCTTGTGGGTCTCTTTCTTTCATCGGGTAGCCTATGGGCAAAATAACAAACGCGTGCAGATCATCGCCTATTCCGAGTACCTCATCGGCTTTCTTTATCCTCTCCTCTATAGGCGCTACGCTTAACCATACGCTTCCCAAGCCGAGCGCCGCAGCTTCTATCAGCATATTTTCCGTTGCGCACGCAAGGTCTATCGTATCAAATACAGGGAACCTCAAGCCTTCGGTCCTGTAGCATGGCACAATAACAACACTTGCTTCCGCCGCGCAGACAGAGTACTCGCTAACCCCGGACAGTTCCTTGATCTTCTTTTTATCCGTAACGACAAAAAACTCCCATGGCTGCTGATTTCCGGCGGACGGCGCCGCCATGCCGGCGCGGAGTATTCTGTCTATTTTCTCCGCCTCCACCGGTTGATCGGTATAATTTCTGATGCTCATACGGCTGAATACAGGATCACGGTGATGATGCTTGTGACGACCGTGACAGTGCGTTCCGCACCCATGTCTTGTATGACCTGTTTCGCTTGCGCCGTCCGTCCGGAAATATTCCTTTCCTCTCTGACAGCTCGGCGCGTCCGCGCTGCAATGTCTTCCGCATAGCGGACAGTTTGTTTCCTTTCCTCCTGCCATGATAATTCCTCCTATCTGATATTTTTTTACTCTGTGATTTAAAATGACATAAACTTCATATATAGCTCGTTAAAGTCCGCGTTCTGCGGAAGACTTATCTCTTTTGCGACGCTCACAATATTGGTGAGCATTTCGCTACCGTTTGGATCGTTTAAAAATTTCAACGCACCGGCAAGCGATGTATTTCCGACCGCCTCGATCCGTCCGTCAAACTCCGGTGGTATCATACCTATCGCTATCGCCTTAGAGGCATCAAGACGATAACCAAATCCACCGGCTATATATATCTTGCTGACCTGCTCCTTTGTTATGCCGTATTCGCGGATAAGTATTTCTATGCCTGTTCTTACAGCCGCCTTCGCAAGCTGTATCTCCCGTATATCCTTCTGAGTAAGAGTTATTTCCGATCCGTCCCTGTCGGCGCATAGCAAAAAACCACACTCAAACAAATCATCGCGCAAAAGTCCCGTTTTGTCGAGCATTCCCTCTCTTAACAGCTCCGCCACGGCTTCGATCACACCTGTACCGCATATGCCGATCGGCTGCTTGTCCTTTATTGTACGGACAGTCGCTTCTTCGCCATCCAGAGATACGGAGCAGATCGCCCCCTCAACGCTGCCCATTCCGCAGCTTATGCTTCCGCCCTCAAACGCCGGACCTGCCGCGGAGGACGCGGCAATTATCCCATGTCGGTTGCCCAACGCCATCTCGCCGTTTGTTCCCAGATCAACAAGCAGACAAATATCATCCGTCTTGTCAAAGTCGCACGCATACATCCCCGAAACAATATCCGCGCCGATATATGCGGATATGCCGGGAAGAATGACCGTCTCCGTTTTTGTCGGTATGCCCGTTATCTCGTTAAGACCGACGCGTATCATGTCAATATTGACGGGCTTGAACGGATACCGTCCCAAAGAGGAGCAGTCGTATCCCATGAGAAGATGCGTCATTGCCGTATTAGCCGCAACAGCGATTGACGAGATCTTATCTGCCGTTATTTTGCATTCGCGGCAAAGGCGCAATATCCCGTTTTTGAGATCATTTTTTATGCTCTCTCCCAGCTTTCCGCCCTTACCCTCCGATGCGGCTTGTATACGGGATATGACATCCGCTCCGAATATGCGCTGTCTGTTTACTTCTGAGGTAGTACCGCATACTCTGCCGCTTGATCTGTCCAGAAGACAAAAGGCTATCGTCGTAGTGCCTATATCTATCCCTATGGCGTAACCACTTCCGCCGTTTGCGGCAGTTATATCTGCGTGTTCTGTTATGATCTCAAAGCCGTCATCATTTTCTACGGAAATTTCCTCAAGCCCATCACAAGCATGAAGCGCGCAAGACAACCGCCAGCCGTCGTCAAGCTCGCCGGCCGAAAAAAACGCGCGATCGGCGGCGGAAACGGGGATATCCGTTCCCGATGTCTTTACCTTACACTTGCCGCATCTTCCCTTGCCGCCGCATACGGCGTTTATATACACTCCGTATCTTATAAGCGCATCCATAACTGTCTCATTATCCCTCGGCAGGATATACCTTATCCCGTTACCCTGTCTGAGACGGATCCGCGCCAAAGACGCATCGGATGATTTATCGGTACCCATATACGCCCCCTGTCTGCCGCCGGTAATGACGAGCCTGATCCAATGTATTACTCTGCTGCAAGTATATCACATTTTCGCTATAAATTCAATACTTTTATTAACTCTGCGTCGTTGATGATTTTTACAAAATATTTATTCGTGCAGTTGTGCATCTTTTTCCATACAAAAGAACAAAGCGCCTTCGGCGCACGCCTGCGGCGGGCAGAGAAGATAAAGCGCTTTGTTATGTCCATGTGCGTTTCCGACCATAG
>CAJONM010000033.1 GCA_905235885.1 uncultured Clostridia bacterium | reverse complement strand
GCTCATTCATATTCATCCTGAAGCCGCCGTCACCGGCAATATTGACAACCACCCTTTCAGGGAACGCCGCCTTTGCGCCTAACGATGCGCCTAAGCCGTAGCCCATTGTGCCGAGTCCGCCGGATGTAAGGAATATTCGCGGCTTTTTATAATAATAGAACTGCGCCGCCCACATCTGATGCTGTCCGACCTCGGTCGTGATTATGGCATCGCCCTTTGTCTGCTTATATATATCCGTTATTATCCCACCACCGGACAGAACATCGCTTCTGTATGTAAGCGGAAACTTTTTCATATTCGCTGACAGCTCCGACAACCATTCCGTATGCTTGTTCTCCTTGATCTTTGATGTCAGACGCTTTAGTATCTCGTTAGCATCACCTATGATATACTCGGAAACGGATATGTTTTTATTTATCTCTTTTTTATCTATATCTATATGCACGATCTTTGCATTATTGGCAAATGCCTTTGCGTTGCCGTACACCCTGTCGGAAAAACGCGTTCCGACCGCTATGAGCAGGTCACAGTCGCATACACCGAAGTTAGATGTTTTTGTACCATGCATACCGAGCATGCCCGTATAATGCGGATCGGTGCCGTCAAATGCGCCCTTGCCCATAAGCGTGTCGCAAACGGGTGCGTCCATTTTATATACAAGCTCTTTAAGCGCCTCTGCCGCGTTTGCCGCAATAACTCCGCCGCCTACGAATACATACGGTTTTTTCGAATTGTCAATAAGCCTTGCCACGCGCTCTATCGCGCCGCTGTCGATGGTGTCTGTGACAGGCTCCTGTTTTTGTGGGGTATGCGGTGTGTATTCAGTCTTATTTGCCGTCACATCCTTTGGTATGTCTATAAGCACAGGGCCCTTTCTGCCGCTCTGCGCTATTTTGAACGCTTCCCTTATCGTATCGGCAAGGTCTGCCACATCCATTACGAGATAGCTTTTCTTTGTTATAGGCTTTACTATTTCGGAGATGTTTACCTCCTGAAAGCTGTCTTTATTTAGAAGTGCCGTTCCTACATTGCAGGTAATGGCAACGATCGGGACAGAGTCTATGTTCGCCGTTGCAATTCCCGTTACGATATTTGTTGAGCCGGGCCCTGATGTGGCAAAGCATACTCCTACTCTGCCGGTCGCGCGCGCATAGCCGTCCGCGGCATGAGATGCACCTTGTTCATGCGATGTCAGAATATGCCGTATCTCATCGGGGTGCTTGTACAGCTCATCATATATATTAAGTATCGCGCCGCCGGGGTAGCCGAATATCGTGTCTACTCCCTGCTCTTTCATACATTCTATTACTATCTGCGCACCTGTTAATTGCATCTTTTACACCTCTGTACCTCTACGGTTATATTTTTTATTACATTAGTATAATATTTTACATTCTATTTGTCAAGACCTTTTACAAGAAAATGCACACGCCGCATATTGATCGATGTCAGCTCCTCGATAACTCTGCGTATTCTTTTTTGCGCCGCATGGCAGACGGCGCGTATGTCGCATCCGTATTTCAATATGGCGGTAATATCCATATGTACGCCGTGCGAGGTCTTTCGTATGTTTATGTTTTGTATCCTTACAATGCCGTTGATTTTCATTGCCTCATGTATGGCAAGCTGATTTACTACGCTGTCGGAGATCATAAAATCGCCCATGTACGAAAATGTCGGGCGGAGTATAGACTTGTCCGCTTCGGCTGTTTCTTCTTCTATGTCAAGATTTTTTTGAAAGCGTCTTAGCGGATGCAGAAAATATCCCGAAAACTCTTTTTGTATCTCAAAGGTCGGCACAGGTATTACATGCTTACCCTCCTCGGCTCGCATACGATGCGCCATTTCCATTTCCTTGACAGTTGCGACATCATCTATATGAATAAACCGCTCTATTTTGCCGACGCCCAGCCTTGCGGCGATCTTTTCCGCCATACCCTCGGATGTGCCGAGTATCATCAGCGTATTTATGCCGCTTTTACCAAGCGCGTTTTTCATATCCGACGCGTATCGCGGCGAAATGAAAAGCGCATGCTTAACAGAGGCAATGCGGGTTGCCTCTTTTTTCGCGCTCGTTCCGGCAATCACCTTACCGTTTGATATAAGCAAGCCGTCGTCTATTATCCCGTCAGCGCCGTTTTCCTTTGCTACGATCAACGCACGGTAGCTTTTTCCGGTGCCGCTCGGTCCGACAAAAGCAATTACCTTCATTCCTCTGTTTGCTCCTCAATTTGTTTTATCCTGTATGCCAATGCCATGAGCGAGTCGGACAGATGCACATTCTCTACAAACACACTTTTGGGCAAGTCCAGCTCCGTATACGAGAAATTCAATATCCCTCGTATACCGCTTTTCACAAGAGTATCCGCCACATCGACCACCGCGGCATTGGGCACGGTAAGCACGGCAATATCGACAGCGTTATCCGAAACAAACCTAGCGAGCTTCTCGGAAGACTGTATGGGGATGCCTCTTATCTCGGTGCCTATCATTTTTTCATCATTATCGAATATCCCCACAAGCTTAAAGCCGCGCTTTTCAAATGTATCATGCCTTGCGAGCGCTCTGCCCAAGTTTCCGGCTCCG
>CAJONM010000032.1 GCA_905235885.1 uncultured Clostridia bacterium | reverse complement strand
GGGCAGATTTAGGCGGAGCGGACATATACCAGCTCAGTTATCTTTTCGTGCGAGGAGCCTTCAAATTCGTATTCGGAGGTTTGGATAAACTCGTCAAGGTCGAGCGTAAAATACAGATCCGCCGGGTAGTCGCGGTTCCATTTGTATATTATTATTTTTTCTATATCGCCGTTGGGTGGGAGAGTGTTTTCTATAAAGCAGAGATCCCCCTCCTTTGCCATTTCCGTAAAGTTATCGCAGGCGATAACGCCGCCGCCATAAAGCTTTGCGGAATATTCGCTCATAAACAGGCGTTTATCTGCCGCCATACTTTTTATTCGTTCTGTGAGAACGCGGTCGCGGCTTTGCCGTCTGCCGCCGAAGCTCATACCGTTTTTATCGTCTAAGCAAACAATCAATATCATATCGCACCCCGTTTATTTTGCGCGGCTTTTGCCTGTGGCATAATCTATTTCCACACCCGGCTGTACATTGTATAAGAAAACATTGTAGCATATCCCGTCGCCGTCATCCTCTACCGATCGCGCTTCCATAAGCACGCCCTTGCATACTAAATTATCGCCCTTAAAAAACGGCGTTACGCGGTACAGCACATGGCAGTCTGTTTCCTTGATATAGTCCGCGACCATATTCTCAAACGGCAGCATCAGCGTTGCGTTAAGATGGCGCGTGCCGGTAATGAGATTTTTTTCATTCGCGTCCTCGCCGGCAAGCTGCCAGCCTATGAGATGACTTCTGTTATAAAGGCTTTTGCCCTCAACAAAATCATACCGCACCGATCGCCAGCCGCTTGGCTTGACCGCGCTTATATTGCCGCGTGAGCGTTGCGGCATAAGGTCGCTGCCGAGATTGGCGTATGCCGCGCCGCATCTGCCGAGATAGTCCAGGTCACTGTAATACTCAAATGAGTACGGTACATATTCATCATCGGCAAAATACGGCTCATTGCCGTTTATTATTATCCGATCCTCGCCCGAATAATCGGGAAAGCTGTCGGCACTAAGCGATGAATATTCCGTTCCGGCGCCTATTTGCCTGTATTCGCCGACAGCGATGTCCAGAGCGTCCGTAATGACGCCCACATCGCATGATGTCAGCATCAGCGCCGCCGCTATTGTACATATAAATAAAATAAACCTGTTTTTTTTCATATGAGGCGCTCCTACAGATCCCTTACAGAAGTTCATTTATTTGCCTTATCAGTTCCGGAAGCTCATCAAACACAACATCAGCTATAATATTCCAATTGGTGCCGTCATAGTCATGCACCAATCTGTGTCTTACTCCCGATATGGTATACCACTGTATTTGGGGATGAGCGCGTTTATATTCGTCCGAATATTTCATGCGACCTTTACCCTCTCTTTCATAATATTCTCATAGAATGAGCTGTCCTTGTTTATCTCATTTATTTCAAATACATCTATTTCCTTATCGATGCGCATTCTCAGCTCCTCGGCAAATGCAAAAACGGATGTCGGTTTAAAGTTTATTCCGCCCAGCACAAGAAAGTCTATATCGCTGCTGTCTGTTGCTTCATTTCGTGCGTAGGAGCCGAAAATATAGACTTCGCTGATGTGATATTTATTTGCCAGCGGCTTTACAATGCGTTCAATATCACTTAAAGGCAATACTATTTTTGACATTTCGATCATCTCCTAAAGTTTTGTTATATTCAGTATATGATACGCGCTTGTGTCATTGCATCATAATAAGCTTTTCAAGCTCGCTTTTTTCATATTCGCGTATCATGCCGGTTTCCAGATCGTCGGGAAGGAGCAGTCCGCCGATGGCTACTCGTTTGAGAAAGATGACGCGCTTGCCGACGCGCTCAAACATTCGCTTTACCTGATGAAATTTCCCCTCGGATATTTCCACATACGCCTCGGTGGGATCATCGCATATTTGCAGCCTTGCCGGCTTTGCGGTAAATCCGCCAAGCTCCATGCCTGCGGCAAACAATGGAATATCCGCCGCTTCCGCCGGCTTGTCGAGCCGCGCGAAATACCGCTTTTGCACATTCTTTTTCGGTGATGTGACGCGATGGGCAAAGTCGCCATCATTTGACAGCAGCAAAAGCCCCTCGGTGTCTATATCGAGCCGACCAATCGGGAATACGCCGTAATGCGCGTATTTTTCGGGGACAAGCTCCGTTACGGTCGGATGGATATTGTCCTCGGTCGCGCTTACATATCCCTGCGGCTTGTTGAGCATAAGATACACAAATTTGGCATAGCGTACCTCCGCGCCGTTTACAGTCACGGTATCTGTTTCGGAAACAGCCGTATCCGGACGCTTTGCCGCAATGCCGTTTACCGTTACCGCGCCGTTTTTTATAAGCCGCTTCATCTCGCTGCGCGAGTATGCGGCGGAGTCGCAAATAAATTTATCTAATCGCATATCTGTAATTATTTCCCCACACAAAAGCTGTGGAATATATCGTCTACGACAGAGTCGCTTACCGTTTCGCCCGTTATTTCGCCCAAGGCGTCCGCCGCGGCAGATATGTCGATGGATACAATGTCCTCAGGCATTCCCGAAGCCAGCGCCGCCTCCGCGTCAGACAGCGCGCCACGCGCGGCAAGGAGTGCGGATCTGTGGCGCATATTCGTTATGATAAGCCCGTTTTCGGATATATCGTCAAGGCGGCATATGCGCGTTATTTCGGCGGCGAGCTTGTCCATGCCCTCGCCGGTGACCGCGCTTACGGCTATTGCCGTATCGTTGTCGGAGCGGCGTATATCCGATTTATTTACAAGGATGATGCGCTGCTTTCCTTCGGTTTGCGCAAGCACCGCCCTGTCCTCGTCGTCCGTTCCCGATACGCTGTCAAGCACGACTATTACTATATCCGCGCCGTCTATATACCGTTTTGATTTTTCAACGCCTATCTTTTCGACCGCGTCATCAGTATCATGTATTCCGGCGGTGTCGGACAGGATGAGTGGAATGCCGTTTATGCTCACGCTCTCCTCGATAACATCGCGTGTTGTTCCGGCGATCTCGGTCACTATGGCGCGTTCGTCCTGCGCCAGATAGTTTAAAATACTCGATTTGCCTACATTAGGTTTGCCGACGATGACGCATCTTATACCGTCCTTTACTATCCGTCCGCTGTCGGCGGTTTTTAAAAGCACACCCGTTTCCTCCGCGCATTCGCGGCAAACGCTTCCGATGTCGTCGCGCGTTACATCCTCAAGCCCCTCATCGGGATAGTCTATTATGACCTGCATCTGCGCCATGAGATGCACGAGCCTGTCGCGGATGCTTTTTATCTTATCGTGCAGTCTGCCGCCGAGCTGCATGACCGCATTTCGGCGCGACAGCTCATTTTTCGCGTTTATTATGTCTATGACCGCCTCGGCGCGGGAAAGATCTATCCTGCCATTTAAGAAGGCGCGTTTTGTGAACTCGCCCGGCTCTGCCGGATATGCGCCGGCTTCTATTACCGCGCCGAGAACGGCGCGTGTGGCGATAATGCCGCCATGACAGCTTATCTCCACCGTATCCTCGCGAGTGAATGTGCGCGGTGCGCGCATAACGGTCGCAAGCACCTCATCTGCCGTCTCGCCGGCGGCGTTTTTGATATGTCCGTAATGTACGGTATGTGTAGCTGCTGCGGCGAGATCTGCGCCGAAAAATATTTTATCGGCGATGGATACGGCATTGCCGCCGCTTATCCGTATCACAGATATACCGCCCGTACCCGGCGGCGTTGATATTGCCGCGATGGTTCTGTTTGTCATAGCTATCGCCGTTAGCTCCTTTCAGACTTGCTCCGTTCTCAGGTTTTCAAGCATACTGTACGGCACATGACCGCTGCCGCCGGAAACCGTACCTAATTTTATACTCGGCTTATTCATGCCGTGGAAATCGCTGCCGCCGGAGGGGAGTATGCCGAGCTTTTCGGCAACGCGAAAACACATATCCGTTTCCTCCGCCGTATATTTGCTGTACAGGCATTCGATGCCGTCAAGCCCTGTATCGGCGAATTGCCGCGCCTTGTCACAAAGCTCCTTTTCGCTGTCTGCCGCCCATGCCGCGTGTGCCCATATCGCTATGCCGCCCGACTCCTTTATAAGCCGTATAAACTCCTCTGCCGTAAGCGAAAACCGCTCTACATAGCATGGGGAGTTTTTGCCTAAATATTTTTTGAACGCGTCCGATCGTTTTTCTATATATCCCTTTGCGAGCATTGCGTTTGCCATATGCACTCTGCCTGCCGAGCAAAGCGATATGCCGCCTGCCTGATCGGTAAGGTCGCGCTCTGTTATGTCTATGCCGTATTCGGAAAGCCTGGCAAGCATTTTTATATTCCGCTCTCCGCGTGAAATTCGCAGCTTTTCAAGCACCTTATCAAGCTTTTTGCCATGCGGATAAAGACCTAATATGTGCAGCTCGCGGTGGTATTTCGCGCTGAATTCCACACCGGGGATGCCCTCTATTCCGAGCTTGTTGCACTCGTCGGAAAATTCGGCAACACCGTCCATTGTATCATGATCGGTCAGCGCGACCGCGCAAAGACCGACGCTTTTTGCAAGCCGCGCCAGATCGCGCGGCGTATATGTTCCGTCCGAACGATTGGAATGTGTATGAAGATCAATCCTTCCGTCCATTCATCAATCCCTTTAATTCGTCCATAAAGGTGTCGATATTGTCAAACTGCTTGTATACGGATGCGAAGCGGACATATGCCACCTCGTCAAGATCGCGCAGCTTTTCCATAACCATTTCGCCTATGCGCGTGGAGCGGATCTCCCGTTCCATGCTCTGAGAAAGCTCGCTCTCTATCGCGTCGGCAACGCTCTCCATCTGAACGATGGAAATGGGCCGTTTTTCGCAAGCGGTGATGATACCCTTGAGTATCTTGTTGCGGTTGAACGGCTGGCGCGAATTATCCTTTTTCACAACTACAAGCGATATAGCCTCAAGCTTTTCATATGTCGTGAAACGCTTGCCGCATTTGAGGCATTCGCGACGACGGCGTATAGATGTGCTTTCGTCTGTGGGGCGAGAGTCGATAACCTTGCTTTCAACAAAAGAACAATAAGGACACTTCATAACAATATATTCCTTTCTCATTTGGTATTATTATGTAAATTATACCATATATTGTTTCGATTGTCAAACTGTTTATGCCGGCAGGTCAAAGATTTTTACAAGTATGAACTCGTTGCTTGACGCTTTTATGGAGTCCCAAGGGATCATAATTTCGTTCATGCGAAGAAATCCCGGAATAAAGCTGCCCCGGCGCACGATTATCTGCGTTATTCGTCCGGTAAGCTCATCTATTTCCATGTCGGATACGACGCCGATACGCTCCGCCGTATCTATGTTTATTACAAGCCGCTGCCTGAATCTCCTGCTCCTGAACATAAAAACACCTCCGCAGCACATTATATGCGCGGAGCTGTTCATCTATTCGTTGTCCTGTTTGTCCGTTTTTTCATGCTTTGCCCGTTTTGGCGCGGGCTTTTTCAGGTCGTATATTTTTATCTGAACGAGCATACCTCCCAGCGCGACTGCTCCGGCAAGAATCCATGTTTTCAGATCGACAAAATAAAATCCGAGCATGGCGAGAAAGCATATAGATGTTATCATTCCGCCGGCGGCGGCTGTGATAAGCGATATGAGATATTTTGATCGGATCGTCGCAAGCACGCCCATGACCATGCCGATAAGAAGGTCGATGGCAAGGAGCGTTTCGCTTGTTATCTTCGTATTTGCCGTGTACATTTCAGAGCTTACGGTACGCGCCAGAAAGAAGCTGAGCGTGCCTATGCCGATGAAATACCCGACAAACTTGACAAATCTGACGAGCAATATGAATATGACGCCGCCCAGAAACGCGGTAACGAGCATGATAATAAAGCTGTCAAACACAAGCAGTCCGAGCATCGCGCCGGCGATCACGCCGACCGTCGCGGCGCATACGCCGACGAGCCACACCATGGCGTCTCTGCCGCGGAATGCGATGACCGCGCCGATGACCGACAGCAGCAAAAACACGACTGCCGCGACAATGCTGCCGCTCGCGCCGAATTGAGCCTTACATAGCTCGACCAATCTGATCATACGCTTTCCCTCCGATCGGTATAATTTTACCATAACGGGAGGATATTGTCAAGCCGTCACAGCCCGAACAGGCGCAGCGCGATAACCGCGGCGGCTATGCCAGTAATATCGCCGATAACGGCGCAGGGTATGGCACGCGAGATGTTTTTGACGCGCGTTTTGGCAAAATACACGGCAAGACAGTAAAAGGTCGTTTCGGTACTGCCGCATATTACCGATGCCAGTCTGCCGGCAAGCGAGTCGGCCCCGCAGCGGCGGAGGATGTCGGAAAGTATGCCTATCGCACCGCTGCCCGACAGGGGGCGGATCATGATAAGCGGCATGACCTCCGCCGGAACTCCGACTTTATCGGTGACGGGGGCTATCGCGCCCAGAAGTGCGTCAAGCGCGCCGGACGCTTTGAGCATCGCAGTCGCCGTAAGCATGGCGACAAGCGGAGGAAACATATCGGCAAGGAGCCGAAGCCCGTCACCGGCTCCGTTTATGAAATCGGTATATACGGATTTTTTCCGCGCCAGCCCTACCGCGACGATAAGTATGATGATAATGGGCGTTATATATTGCATTTTAAAATTCTCCCCATCAGCTTTACGGACAGAACGCCAACCGTCACCGCGCACGCGGACGCGATCCATATAGGCACGATAACCGAAACCGCGTCCGCCGCGCCTGCAGCGGCGCGCAGCGCTATTATGGTTGTCGGCACAAGCTGGAATGCGGTAGTATTTATGACAATGAGCATACACATATTGATCGATGGTACGGACGGGTCCTTGTTTTCGCGGTCAAGCTCCGCAGCGGCAAGCATACCCATAGGCGTTGCCGCGTTGCCCATGCCGAACAGGTTTGCGGTTATGTTCATCGCGATATATTTAAGTGCGTGACTGCCGCAGTTAGGGAAGAGATGCCGCAGCGGCGCGGCTATGATGCGGCATACAAGATCGGAAATGCCCGATCTTTCGGAAATTTTCATCAGCCCCGTCCAGAAGCATAGCGCGCCGGCAAGCGAAATAACTGTCGTTGCGGCTGTCTGTGCGCCCTCGAAAACGGCGTTTACCGTCTCATCCACCCTGCCTGTCACTATCGCCGATATTACAGATACGATGATCATACAGCCCCATATATAATTCAATTTACACCACCTCGTTAAAGTATATGCAAAAAAAAGAAAAGCTGAACTTAAATCAGCTTTTCACGCCTGTCCTCCTGCATATGTCATTTATCGGGCATATCTCGCATTTCGGTCTTCGCGCATTGCATATCGCTCTGCCGTGCGCCACCAGCCTGTGGCAGAATGCGGTGCTTTTTTCGGGCGGTATTAGCCTTTTAAGCTCCGCTTCGATCTTTTCCGGCTCGCTTTTCGATGTAAGCCCCATTCGGTTTGAAAGCCTTATGCAATGGGTATCGACAACTATCGCCGGCTTGCCGAATATATCGCCAAGCACGAGATTTGCGGTTTTTCTTCCCGTTCCGGCAAGCGTCAGCAGCTCCTCCATGGTGTCGGGAAGCTCGCCGCCGTACACATCGCGCAGCCGCGTACAGCAGGCGATTATGTTTTTTGCCTTGTTCCTGTAAAAGCCTGCCGAACGGATGTATTCGCATAGCTCGTCATAGTCGGCATCGGCGAAATCGTCTACGCTCCTGTACCGCTCAAACAGCGGCACCGTAACGATATTTACACGCGCGTCCGTGCATTGCGCCGAGAGCTGGGTTGCGATAAGCATCTGGTGCGGCTCTTTATAGTTGAGCGAGCATCTGGCGTCGGGGTACGCCTTCTCAAGCCGCTCCGTTATCATAATTGCCCGTTCTTTTTTCGTCATAGCATTTGCTCTATGAGCATATCCATATCATACAAGCCTGCCGGCTTTCCGACCATGAATTTAGCCGCCTTTATCGCGCCTGTGGCGAACAGCTCCTTGCTCGCCGCATGGTGAGAAAGCTCTATGACCTCGTCATTGCCGGCGAAAATTATCTCATGATCGCCTACTATCGTGCCGCCGCGAACGGAGCTTATGCCTATTTCCGTTCCCTTGCGTCTGCGCCTTACGCTGTGGCGGTCGAACACATATTCCGCCGGATACGACAGCGACTGGTCTATCGCGTCCGCGATTGCAAGCGCTGTTCCCGACGGCGCGTCTATCTTCCTGTTATGGTGACGCTCTACTATTTCAATATCATAGCTGCCCTCAAGAAGCTTTGCCGCCTGCCTTGCCAGGGAGATCAGAAGATTTATGCCCAGACTCATATTCGCCGAGAAAAATATCGGAATATCAGCTGCCGCGGCAGTAAATTCATCCTTTTGCTCCGCACTGTAGCCGGTGGTGGCAAGTATAACGGGCGTATTCGTTTTTTTGCAGTAGCTCAATACGCTTGTAAGGCTTGACGGATGCGAAAAGTCTATAACAACATCCGCCTCGCCGTCAAATTCGCCTATGGAGCCGACAACGGGGTAGCCGTTTTTTTGTTCCGTGACCGGATCCACGCCGCAAACTATCACAGCGTCGTCATCCTCGTCCGCCATACGGGATATTACCTGCCCCATTTTGCCGTTACAGCCGTTCATAATTATTCTTATCATTATGTTTTCCTTTCGGATCAGATCAGATTTTGCTTTGCCATTGCCGCCTTGAGCGCCTCTAAATTATCCGGTGCCATATCCACAAGCGGCAAACGCAGATTTCCTGCCTTTTTGCCCATAAGATTGAGCGCGGTCTTGACCGGTATCGGGTTGACCTCGATAAACAGCTTGTTTATAAGATCAAGATACTCAAGCTGCATCTTTGCAGCCTCTTGGCATCTTCCGTCTAAATATGCCCGGCACAGATCGTGCGTCTGGCGCGGCATAATGTTTGCCAGAACCGATATGACGCCCTTGCCGCCCAGGGACATTACGGGTACTATCATATCGTCGTTTCCGGAGTATATGTACAGCTCCGGCACCTGCGCGGCAACCTTTGCCGTATATGATATATCGCCGCTCGCTTCCTTTATCGCGACGATGTTCTCCACCTTTGCAAGCTCCTTTAACGCGTCTATGGAGATCGCCATGCCCGTCCTTGACGGTACATTGTAAAGTATCACAGGGATCTTTACGGCATTTGCGATAGCCGTAAAGTGCGCGACAAGTCCGCGCTGGGTCGTCTTGTTGTAATAGGGAGTTACCTGCAAAAGACCGTCAGCGCCGTATTCCTCCGCCTTCTTCGACAGCTCAATGGCATGTGCCGTTTCGTTTGAGCCTGTGCCGGCGATAACAGGTATTCTGCCTGCCGCTTTCTCGATCGTATATTTGATCGCCGCAAGATGCTCCGCATCCGGCATGGTCGATGCCTCGCCCGTTGTGCCGCATATAACGATCGCATCGGTACCGTCGGCTATATGCCACTCGATAAGCTCGCCCAATGCGTCATAATCTGTTTTGTACCCGTCAAACGGAGTAACTATCGCTACTGCCGAGCCGGTAAACGGTAATGTTTTTGCCATTTTCAAAAACCCCTTTCGATCAATCCATATATCCCTTTGCGGTCAGAAGCTCTGCCAGCAGCACCGCGCCGCCTGCCGCGCCTCTTAGTGTGTTATGGCTCATTGAAACCATTTTATAATCATACTGCACCGATTTTCTGAGCCGTCCGCATGAGATCGCCATTCCGCCGTCTATCTCACGCGCCGTTTTTATCTGCGGCATATCAGGCTCATTCTCCTCCGTATATACATAGATAAACTGCTTCGGCGCATGCGGCAGACCGAGCTTTTGCGGCTCGCCCTCATATTTGCGCCACATATCCTGTATTTCGTCAACGGACGGTTTTTCTATGCCGTCTTTAAACGAGAAGAATATTGCCGCCGTATGTCCGTCCGATACGGGTACGCGATATGTCTGGCATTCTATCTCAAGCTCCGACGACGGAACTATCTCGCCGTTTTCTATATGACCGAGTATCTTATTCGGCTCGACCTCGGACTTGTTCTCCTCACCGCCGATATAGGGGATAAGGTTATCCTGCATTTCCGGCCATGTTTCAAAGGTCTTGCCTGCGCCCGATATTGCCTGATAGGTCGTAACAAGAGCGCGTCCGATGGGGTATTTCCTGTTTATGACCGCCATTGCCGGAAGATACGATTGCAGCGAGCAGTTGGACTTTACCGCGACAAATCCGCGCTTCGTTCCGAGCCGTCTGCGCTGGGACGGGATAATATCAAGATGCTGCGGATTTATTTCCGGGATTATCATCGGCACATCCGGCGTATGCCGATGTGCGCTGTTATTTGAAACAACGGGGCATTCCGCCTTTGCGTATGCGTACTCAAGCGCCTTTATATCATCCTTTTTCATATCAACGGCACAGAATACGAAATCGACCATAGCCGCGATCTTTTCCACATCATCCTGCGCGTTCATGACCGTCATATCAGCGACATTTTCAGGAATATCGCCTTTCATGCACCATTTTTTGCCTACCGCGTCCTTATACGCCTTTCCCGCGCTTCTTGGCGATGCGGCAAGCGCCTTTATATCATACCACGGATGATCGGCAAGCAGCGTTATGAACCGCTGTCCTACCATTCCCGTAGCGCCTATTATTCCGACATTATATTTTGCTTTCATTATTGTGACCGTTAGCTCCTTTCATAAAAAGCTGCATAATTATATTTATACATTATAATATATTATCACTCTTTATTACAGGTGTCAAGCCTTTTGGTTTCATTTTGTTTATTTTACATATCTTCCGGCGAACAATACCTCGCCGTAGTTGTCATCTATGATGTAGTAGGTAAACGGCCTGTCGGCGATAAAGTATACGGAGTCGTCCGCAACAGCCGTTGCGCCCACCGCGATGATCGCGGTCGCGGCTGCCGCCTCGGTGCCTTCCTCGTCAACATCTATTACCGCTTTCTGGATCGCTTTCGCTACCTTGATCGGTTCGGGAACATTCTGCACCATGGGATCAAGCTCGGTATTGAAGTCCGCAAATATCGAGCGCACGCCCATATTTTGAAGTATCTCCTCCAGCTTGACGGTATAGTCCGAGCTGAACTTAGGGAAGGTCACCTTCACCTCTCTGGCGTACATTTCAAGTATATCGCGGCTGAATGTGGAGGTATCTCCCAGAACGACATACATTGACACGCCGTTTTTGTACGGCATACGGAGTATTTCCGTATCCTCGTCGCGGAAATATCCGTAGTAATCCTTGCCGTGCATAAAATCGATCTTCTTTTCATTGCCGTTTATATCGATAAATGTGCCTTCATATGTGTCTCTTGGATCGAATTTGTTTTCCCACTCCGATTTCATATATATGGCATTGACGAGCGCGAGAAGATAATTACGGTCACCATCTGAAAGCAGCTCGCTTATCTTGCCATTCGTTTTTTCGGTCACCCAATCGTTTACGCGCTCCACGCTGTCATTGTCGGTGACGGTTTCCGCGTTTCCGCTGTAGCTGTCGGTGATGACCTCTTTATACGCGTCGGAAAAATCGGCGTCGTCAAGCTTGTAATAGTCCTTGTTGAACCAAATCGAATTTGCGATGGATATAACGCCGTCATCACTGCCGCATATATCTTTGCTCATTTCCTTTGCGTAGGCGTTATACGCCTCAATATCATCCACCCCGAACGCACTGAGTATTTCTGCTTGGGTTTTGCCCTCCGCGCCGTTTGCAAGCATCATCATTGCCAGCTTCAGCGACAGCGGAGATATGATATAGTTTTCGTTATCGGGCATATTCTTCATAAATTCGGCAACATAATCGCTGTCGGCATATATATCGTCTGTATATGTTATCGTAACGGTGCGGCTGTCACCGTCCCAGTCAACGCCGCAGCCGAACGCCTCCGATACGGCACGCAGCGGAACATATGTAAAATCATCTACTATGATCGGTGCCTTTTCAAGAGTATAGCTTGCACCGTTTACCGTCATCTGCGGATCGTCTATGCCTAAAACGATCACCGTATCGTCTTTTTGTGATGTTATAGTCCTGCTGTCGCCGTCCCATTCAACCGACGCGCCCAGCTCCTCGAATATGGCGCGCATCGGAACAAGCGTTGTTCCGTCGTCAATAAACGGCTCCTGCCCGAACACCGCTTCGGTCTCGTTTATGAGGATCGTTATATCGTCTGCCGCATGGACTGTCGATATGGAAATCGCACATATTGCGATAAATGCGTAAATATATTTTTTCATTCAAAAACACCTCGTTTTTTTCTTGGTCTATCATAGCTGTGCCGCCTTTGCAATCGAGCCTTTTAATTCCGATTTAAAGGGGCGGCAATTTTGATACCGTATCAACCATCAACTGACTCATTTCTGTATTTCTTCGGCTTAAAGAACATTTTTATATACATAGAAGCCGGTTATTTCAGGCATTCAAATCAGTATCCGCTCAGCTGATCGTTAATTTAAGTATAGCATATTTAATAGAAAAAAGCAATGATTTTATATCCCTTTTGCAATGTTTACTATGTTTTTCCCATTTTCATCTGCATAAAGAATAAATAAAAAAAACAGTGGATAAAAAATAATACGGAAGCGGCATAAAACCATTCATCTTTCTTATTTGTTGTTTATTCACTATTCTTTGTTTTTTAGGCATACGCCTGCATGCCGCTTTTTATATGTATCTGATCGCATTTGAGTGGGTTTGTTAAGTATTCAAATACTTTCTTCTTCAATATCTTTTATAGATCGGTGTTCATTTGTTTTCCATTCTGTTCTTCCGTTTGCATTCCGCCCCATTACGATTGCAGCAGCTGTAGTACTATTTGCTGTTTTTGAATCCTTATGCACTACAAATCCATCTAATCTGAAAATTTATTAAGTTCGTTTCGGGAGATTTTATATACTCGTCCATTCCAGTTGAAGAGTTCACACATGATCATTCCATTAGGATTTCCATCAAAAATAAGAGTAGTAATAACTTCACTAAAACGCATACTTAAAATCACTCCACATTTGATATATTATAATTACACAACAACCGACATTTCAAAAAGCTCATGCGGTGCAATGTCCTGTCCGCCGCTCCATTCAACAGTATCACCGCAAGGGTGAACAGTGTTAAACACATCAGGATCTTTGAGTTTACCAAACCAGTTGCCTGAAATGTATGGGGAGACATCAAATGTTTTTATTTCGCCGGTTTCGTAGGTCACTATTATAGTATAGTCCTGTTCGGGCTTAACATCGATTACTTTTGGATATTTCATAAAAACCCTCCTTATCTCAATGGATCGATCTTGAAATAGCCGTCACCATCGGATAATAGTTTCCAATTAGCTTCAAGATCTTCTCTGTGTATCTGTATCCATGCAGTAAGAAGATTGAGTTTGGATTTTGGAAGATCTCCTTCGATAATATTTCCATCTAAATCCATGACAACATTATCATCCTGATACTCTGCATGAATATGAGGCATATTATGCTTCCCACCTTTTTCATTATACATTTTTACAATAATTCCAAAGAAAATGCTTAGTGTAGGCATAAATAAATCTCCCTTCATATTTCTATTTCAATTATACATTTAATTGGTTTAAAAGTCAACACAATTTTTGATGCCAAACATGAATGAGAGATACTCTTCATTGAAAGCTATGGATTTTCAAAAGTATAAAAAATCACGCCCCCTATGCCGGTTTTGGCATATCGGGACGCGAAACCTTCTGGTGGAGATGAGGGGGATCGAACCCCTGACCTCTTGAATGCCATTCAAGCGCTCTCCCGGCTGAGCTACACCCCCATATAGAAAGCGACTCCAAAAAGCGAAGTCGCTTGGCAGGGGTACAAGGACTCGAACCTTGGGCACTCGGTTTTGGAGACCGATGCTCTACCAACTGAGCTACACCCCTATGAACACATAACATTATACTCATTTGTCGGTACTTTGTCAAGCAATTTTGATAAAAAATTGTGAATAAATTATGTTAAGGGTTGAAAAAGTCGAAAAAAAGTGATAAAATATTATAAATACGGTTAAAAAAACAATAGCAGGTGAGTTTATTATGTTGAGATACTTCACGGCGGGTGAGACGCACGGAAAATGTCTGACCGTCATATTAGAGGGCGTGCCGGCAGGGATCCGTATAAGCCTTGACAAGATCAACGAGCAGCTTGCCCGTAGACAGAGGGGATACGGCAGAGGCGGCAGGATGCAGATAGAAAAGGATACCGCTCACGTGTTATCAGGCATACGCGGCGGCGTCACGCTTGGCAGCCCGATCGCCATGACGATAGAAAACCGCGATTGGCAGAACTGGTCATCTATAATGGGGACGGAGGAGAGCAGCGCGGAGCGCATCGTTGAATTTCCGCGCCCCGGTCATGCGGATCTGTCGGGCGGAATAAAATACGGACACCGCGATCTTCGTAATGTTCTTGAACGCGCCTCGGCGCGTGAAACGGCGGCGCGTGTGGCGGTGGGAGCATTGGCGAGGCAGATCGCAGAGCCGTTCGGGATCGGCTTTAAGAGCCATGTGGTTTCGATAGGCGACATTTGCGATACAGCCGATATTTCATCAGACGGATTTTTTGAGCGTGTCGCGGCATCGCCCGTAGGCTTTGGGGACGCGGATGCCGAGCGCAGGGCGATGGAATATATAGATAAGATAAAGGCAAGCGGTGAATCGTGCGGCGGCGTTGTCGGCGCGATCGCGACGGGCGTTCCGACGGGTTTGGGCAGCTATGTCCATTATGACAGAAAGCTTGACGCGCGGCTTGCATTCGCGATCATGAGCATACAGGCAATAAAAGGCGTTGAGATAGGGCTTGGCTTTGAGGCGGCGCGGAGGCGCGGCTCCAAGGTGCATGACCAGATCGGATATGACGGCGCGTTTTTCCGCATGAG
>CAJONM010000031.1 GCA_905235885.1 uncultured Clostridia bacterium | reverse complement strand
GGCGGCACGCTCCGCCGATACCGTCACGCTGATAGAGAAAAATGATGAGCTTGGCCGAAAGCTCCGCATAACCGGCAAGGGACGATGCAATATAACAAACGCCTGCGAGATCGAGGATATGATAGGTATGTATCCCAAAAACGGGAAGTTTTTGTATTCGGCGCTGTATACATTCACAAACGATGATATTACCGCGCTTCTTGAACGGCTCGGCGTAAAAACAAAGACGGAGCGCGGGCAAAGGGTGTTTCCGGTAAGCGATGACGCGCGTGATGTTGTCAACGCTATGCGTAAATACGCGCTGGCGGAAAATGTCCGCCTTATAAAGGGCGAGGTAACATCGCTCATAACCGAGGACGGCGCCATACGGGGAGTTATGACAAAGAACGGAAGGATAGATGGCGACAGAGTAATACTCTGTACGGGAGGAGCGTCATATCCCCGTACAGGATCGGACGGCTCAGGTTACAGGCTTGCAAGGGATGTCGGGCATGATATTACGCCCATTAAGCCGTCGCTTGTACCGCTTGTCGCAAGGGAGAAATGGTGTGGCGAGCTTATGGGACTGTCGCTGAAAAATGTCGGTGTGACGGCGTACCGGTCGGGGAAAAAGGTATATTCGGGATTTGGAGAGATGATGTTTACGCATTTCGGTATATCGGGACCTCTTATACTTTCAATGTCGGCGCATATAAAGGATCGTCCGCAGGTGACGGTAAAGATAGATCTGAAGCCGGCGCTGCCGTCCGAAAAACTCGATGCGCGGATATTGCGCGATTTCGGCGAACGAAAAAACAAGCATATAATAAACGCACTCGACGCGCTGCTGCCGCGTGCGCTTATACCGATAGTTGTCGGACTTGCCGGCATAGAGCCGCATAAGAGCGTGAGCGAAATATCAAGAGAGGAACGGCAAAGGCTTGCGGCAACCGTAAAGGGGCTTGAGCTTAACATAATGGGTACGCGCCCCATAGATGAGGCGGTAATAACATCGGGCGGCGTTGATACGCGCGAGATAAACCCCTCAACAATGGAGTCAAAAATAATAAAGGGCTTATATTTTGCCGGCGAGATAATAGATGTGGACGGATATACCGGCGGCTATAATCTTCAGGCGGCATGGTCAACGGGATATGTTGCAGCAGCGGCTGCATCGAAAGAATAATAATGGAGGTAAACATATGGAGATCAGTTCAAAAACGGTCTGTAAGGCGGCTGTGCAAATGGCGATGAGCCAGACAAGGGAAGAGGAAAACACGATCAAGGCGCAGCTTGAAACGACGGGGATAAGCTCCGCCGCCGTCAATTTCGGCAGCGATTTCCGCGACGCGGTACAAAAAATACTCGAACGGGCGGTAGTCGCGGCAAAGCGTGAGGGTATCATCGGAGATGAGCATGCCGAGGAGGGCGCGGTTGCAGGCGCGGCGCATGAGGCGATACGGCAGATCATGGATAAGTGCATAGGGCTGAACTTAGGCGGCAAGATCGGTATAGCAAGGAGCGGATCGCACATAGCGGTAAGTGTATTTTTTGCTGTCGGGCTGCTCAACCTCAACGATGTGGTAATAGGCTTGGGACACAGAGCTGTCTGATACGGGGAGGTAGCTATGGCGATACGGGCAGTACGCGGTGCAACGACCGCAGACACGAATACAAAAGAGGCGATATTTGCCGCGACAGAGGAGCTTATAAAAGAGATAATACGCGCAAACTCGCTTGCAGATGATGATATGATCGATATTATGTTCACCGTAACATCTGACATAACCGCTGCATTCCCGGCAGCGGCGGTGCGGAGAATGGGAATAACGGATGTGCCGCTCACAGATACCGCCGCACCCGATATAGACGGCGGCTTAGGTATGTGCATCCGCGTTTTGATACATATCGATACGGACAAGCCAAGGAGCGATATAAAGCATATATACCAAAAGGGCGCGAAAAATCTTCGTCCCGATCTGTCATCGCATGCGAGAATATCCGTTGCGATAGACGGACCTGCCGGAGCAGGAAAAAGCTCGGTGGCAAAGCGCGTGGCACAGGATATGGGATATATATATATCGACACCGGCGCGATGTATCGGACGGTGGGAGTATACGGGCTGAAAAACGGCATTGATGTTACGGCAGACCCGCAGCTTATAGTGCCTTTTCTTGATGACATAAAAATAACCGTAAATTATGAAAACGGATCGCAGAGGATGTATCTGGGTGGCGAGGATGTAACAGACCGCATACGCGAAAACGACGCGGCCATGGCGGCGTCGGCGGTCGCAACAGTGGCTCAGGTGCGCTCAAGGCTTGTGGCAATGCAGCAGGATATGAGCAGGCGCGGCGGAGTGATAATGGACGGACGGGACATAGGAACGGTCGTTCTGCCGCACGCGGAGCTTAAAATATATCTTACCGCATCGGTACACGAACGCGCTATGCGCCGCTATAAGGAGTATATCGAAAAGGGGATGGAGTGCGATCTCAAAGCACTTGAGCAGGATGTTCTCCAAAGAGATCATCAGGATATGAACCGCGCCGTAAATCCGCTCAGACAGGCTGATGACGCCGTTCTGCTCGATACGAGTGATATGGATTTTGAGCAGTCGGTCGCGGCGATAGAGGATATGATAAGAAAGGCCGAGAGCGGCAGAGCATAATTT
Organism: uncultured Clostridia bacterium; assembly: GCA_905235885.1. Taxonomy (GTDB): domain Bacteria; phylum Bacillota; class Clostridia; order UBA1381; family UBA1381; genus Ornithomonoglobus. The sequence continues at coordinate 22,205 of CAJONM010000031.1, read as the reverse complement.
TTATTAGGAGATGATAAGTATTGACGCTTTATAACTTTGCAAAATTGTTAGTAAGAGCATTGATGATGTTTATGTTCCCGATAAAGACGGAGGGCACTGAAAATGTACCCCGGAGTGGAGCATTCATACTCGCCGTAAATCATAAAAGCAATCTCGACCCATGCGTGGCGGCAATAACCTGTCCGAGACAGCTTACATTTATGGCAAAGGCGGAGCTGTTTAAGAATAAACTGTTCGGCGGACTTATAAGGCGGCTGGGCGCGTTCCCGATAAAGCGCGGCACAGGCGATATGGCAGCGATAAAAACAGCCGTCAAGATATTGAGCGAGGAAAGAGCGATGCTCATTTTCCCTGAGGGCGGCAGAGTAAGGAAGGGCAAGCCGAGTCAGGCGAAAACGGGCGTTGTCAATATAGCGCGGCACTGCGATGTTCCGGTCATTCCGCTGCATATAAAGAACGGATACAGGTTTATGCGCAGGGTAACGGCCGTATACGGCGAGCCTATCACATTTGACGAGTACAAGGATCAGAGGTTGAGCGCCGAGCAGACAAAGGCGCTTTCGGACAAGGTCCTGGAGACGATATATGAGCTGTAATAATATCAAGGTGGCAGATACTGCCGGATTTTGCTTCGGCGTAAAACGCGCAGTGGACGGAGTATACAACGCGCTCAATGAGGGCAGGGGAATAGCGACGCTGGGAGATATTATCCATAACCGACAGGTAACGGACGACCTCAAGGCTCGCGGTGTATACCCGTACGCCGCGCCGGAGGATGTGCCGGAGGACAAGATCATAGTAATACGCGCGCACGGCGTGGGAAAGGATGTCTATGACCGCATAGGCGACAGGGAGTATATAGACCTTACCTGCCCGTATGTGGCGAAGATACACAAGATCGTCCGAAAGTACCACGAGCGTGGCTATAAAATAGTCATAATCGGCGACAGTAACCACCCGGAGGTCATAGGCATCAACGGCTGGTGCGACTATCACGCGGAGATAATAGACAGCGAATCGACACAAATAGATATCGAACCTACCGATAAACCAATATGCGTTGTAGCACAAACAACAATAAAGAAAAATAAATTTGTACAAATTGTACAAATTTTAAAAAAGACTTGCAAAAGTACCATAGAATTTGATACAATATGTAGTGCGACAAAGAATAGGCAGGAGGAAGCTGCCGCGCTTGCGGCGCAGTCCGATTGTATGATCGTTATCGGAGGGCGCAACAGCTCCAATACAAAAAAGCTGTTTGAGATCTCAAAGTGCGTATGCCCTTGTACCTATCATGTCGAAACAGCGGACGAAGTTCCGCAAATACAATATAAAAAAATAGGAGTTACCGCAGGAGCTTCAACACCTGCGCGTACAATCCGGGAGGTAGTAAAGGCTATGAGTGAAAATTTAAAGAATGAAGAGAGCTTTGCGGAGTTGTTTGAAACATACGAGCAGAAGACTCTCAACAATGGGGACATTTTGGAAGGACAGATTGTTGAAGTTCGCAAAAATGAAGTAATCGTTGATCTGGGCGGTTTCAAGTATAACGGTCAGCTTGCCGCGGATCAGATCACTGATGACCCGTCACTTGAGCCGTCTGATGTTGTAAAGGAAGGCGACACGATCAGGGTTTATGTTGTAGGCGTAAACGATGCTGAAGGAAAGGTAGTTTTATCAAGGAAAAAATTGATAGCTATGGAGAGCTGGAACAAAATCAAAGCGGCTTACGAATCGGGAGAGATCATGGAAGGCGAGGTAACAAGGACTGTCAGAGGCGGCGTTCTTGTATCGGCGGACGGTTCGCAGATATTTGTTCCCGCGCGGCAGGCATCGGACAGATATGTATCAGATCTTGAAAGTCTTGTCGGCACAACATTAAAAATCAAGCTTATTGACATCGATGAGAAGAAGAAGAGAGTAGTCGGATCGGCGCGTGTGATCCTTGAGGCTGAGAGAAAGGCTAAGGAGGATGCGTTCTGGGCAGATGCCGAGGTAGGCAAGGCATACAGCGGCGTTGTTAAGTCGCTTACATCGTTCGGCGCGTTTGTTGATCTGGGCGGAATAGACGGTCTTGTTCATATAAGCGAGCTTTCGTGGAACAAGATAAAGCATCCGTCGGAGGTATGCGCTGTAGGCGATGTCATGGATGTTTATATAAAGAATTTAGATCCCGAAAAGAAAAAGATTTCTTTAGGCTTCAAAAAGATAGAGGACAACCCTTGGGTGATCGTTCAGAACAAGATAAGCGTGGGCGATGTTATCAAGGTAAAGATAGTAAGAATGATGCCGTTCGGCGCATTTGCCGAGATCATTCCGTCTGTAGACGGTCTTATCCACATTTCGCAGATTGCAGACCGCCGTATCGGCAAGCCGGAAGATGTATTGTCGATAGGACAAGAGGTAGAGGCTAAGGTCACCGACATCAATTGGGAGGCAAAGAAGATAAGCCTTTCGATAAGAGCGTTGCTGCAAAAGGAGGAGAAGCCCGAACCCGTTGAGGAAGAGACTCCGGCAGAAGATGATGTACAGCCTGAGTCCGAGCTTGTATATTCGACCGATCCGGAAGTAAATCCGGACAGCGAGTATGCACAGGAGGAATCCGAAGAGGAAGCTCCTGTTGAAGAAGCTCCGGCTGAGGAAGCACCTGTAGAGGAAGCTCCCGTTGAGGAATAATAAATGCAGACTAAAATACGGCTCCGATGCGGAGCCGTATTTTAGTCTGCCTTGTAGTCATCTATTATCGCCTCATATGAATTTGACTCAAAGTCATCATCGGGCTTAGACGGGATCAATCCCGTCATTTCATTATGAGATACGGCATCGCCTGTTGCCATAAAATCGTGATGCTCAAGGAACGCGCTGCTTATTCTTTGTCTTTTTGCCATATAGATCCCTCCACATATAGTATTATCCGCGCAGAGGGTAATTATGCGCTCAATATGCCTTAAATAAAGTCCCGACCTTTTCGCCGTCTATTATATCATAAAGCACATCTATATTTTTACCGTTTACTATCAGCATACTGATACCGGCTTCATTTGCGATCTTTGCCGCTTCAAGCTTTGTTACCATACCGCCCGTACCCAGCCGCGAGCCGGAGCCGGACGCGTTTTTCATAACATCTTCTATATCGTCAACGCGCGATATGAGCCGTGCGTTCGGATCATCATGCGGATCGCTCTCGTATAAGCCGTCAATGTCCGAAAACAGAACGAGCAGATCGGCGTCGGTCAGCACCGCCACAACTGCCGAGAGGTTATCGTTATCGCCGAACTCTATCTCGTCTACGGAGACGGTATCATTTTCATTTACAATAGGTATTATACCCATTTCAAGAAGAGTGTTGAATGTGTCCTTAGTATGGTTCCTGCGTTTTTGTATATCCACATCCGAGCGCGTCAGAAGTATCTGCGCGACCGTATTGTGATATTCCGAAAACATCTTGTCGTAAAGTGACATGAGCTCACATTGCCCGACTGCCGCGAGCGATTGCTTTATCGGCGTATCCGTCGGTCTCTCCTTTATTCCGAGCTTGCCTATCGCGACACCTATCGCGCCCGATGATACGAGAATTACCTCAAACCCCTGATTACGAAGATCGCTCAGAACGCGTGCGAGGCTGTTTATTTGTCTGAGATTTATTTTTCCCGTTTCATATGTAAGGGTAGATGTGCCGACCTTTACAACTATTCTTTTGTTTTTCAGATCCATATAAAAAACACCCTTCTTTTTTGGTATGATACCATTATACAGCAAGAAGGGCGTTTTGTAAAGAATTAATTGTGTATAATAATTACGAATTCATGTCCCTCCTCGCCGTTACATTCGCTGTATTCGGCGTCTATGCCGCTGCGTCGGATAAGCCCGACGGCGCTGTTGAGGGTGTTGCGTAATATTTTAATATCCTTGATCTTGTTTATACGAACATTTGGCTCATCATCGCTTTTTACAAGGTCGGCGATATATTTGAGCGTTTCCGACTCCGTCAGTCCGTTTTCGCATATCTGCCGAACGGCGTCTATCTGTCGGCTGCTGTCGTGTATTTTCAGAAGCGCCGCCGCCTGCCGCTCGCTGAGATGAAAGCTGCGTATGTATTTTCGCACTATCGGATCCAGCCGCATAAGGCTCATTCTCTCGCTTATCACATACGGTCTGCCGCCGAGCCGCCGAGAAAGCTCGCGGCTTGTAAAGCCCTGCTCCTTTACAAGCTCACGATAGCTTTCGGCAATCTCCAAAAATGACAGATCCTCGCGCTGTAAATTTTCCAGCAGCGATAAAATGGCGCAATCGGAATGACTTGCGTCAACTATAATGCAGGGGATATGAGTCAGTCCTGCGTTATATGCTGCGCGGTATCGCCGCTCTCCGCAGATCAGCTCATACATATCATCGCCGCATTCCCTTACGGTTATCGGTGAAAGCACACCGAACCGTTCAATGGAATTTGTAAGAGCTTCCATCGCGTCCGGATCGAAATACTTGCGCGGTTGGCTTGGATTGGGTCGTATTTTTTTTAATGGTATTGTTTTTATGCTATTGCTTTTTTCCGGCATATCGTTCACCCGTTTATACTTATTTTAAAGGAAAACGGCGGAGACAGGGCAGCTGCCATCCGCCGCACCCTCGGTGGTGGAAGGTGTAAGACAATTTTGGGGGTGGCGGATATTTCCGCCCGTATCTGTAATGCCTGTCTTACAGGTATAATTATAGCATAAATTATTCTAAAGTAAAGCGAAAGCGTGCGACCGAAATCGACACGCTTTTCGTGTTATTTTCTTTTGATTGCTTTTTCGACAGGCGGCAGTGTCGAGAGCTTTCCCTTACGGGGAAAAATTGGCGGAGTATGTCGCACCTTTTTTATTATGACTATCTTGTGATCAAGCTCCGTATACGGAATAGAAACGCCGCATACATCCTCCACCTTGCCGCCGAGAACGCGTATCGCCTCTTTCGCGTCCGAAAGCTCGTCATCGGCAAGCGGTCCCTTGAGCGCGAGGAAATGACCGCCGACTTTTATAAACGGCAGACACCATTCCGAGAGTGTTCGCATATTCGCGACAGCGCGCGATACGGCTGTATCATACTGTTGGCGATGCTTATCCTCGTGCGCCGCGTCCTCCGCGCGTGCATGTATGAACCTGATGCCGGATGATATACCCATTTGATCCGCCGCGAATTTCAGGAAGTTGACGCGCTTATTGAGCGAATCGAGCAGTGTCATATTTATCTGTGGCGCGGCGCATTTGAGGACAAGCCCCGGAAATCCCGCGCCCGTACCGACATCTATGACCTTGCCGCGCACAAGCCCCGTTTGAAGCGGCGTAAGGCTGTCAAAAAAGTGCTTTGTGACGACCTCCTGCGGCTCGGTAATTCGAGTAAGGTTGATCCTATTGTTCCAGTCGAGCAATATTTCATAATACTTTATAAGCGCTTGCGCAGTATCCTCATCCGCCGCTACTTTAAGCTCCGATAAACCGTTTAATATAAACTCCTTCAAATCCCAAACAATCTCCTTCCGTTTTCGAGCGTTATGCGTTCGATCTCATCGGGCGGCATCAGAAGCAGCTCGGAGAGCTTGCCTATGACCTCGCCAAGATACAGCGAGCTGTTGCGTTTGCCGCGGTACGGTACAGGTGCCATATACGGGCAATCCGTTTCTATGAGCAGTCTGTCAAGCGGTACGGCTTTTGCCGCCTCGCATGGCTTTTTAGCGTTTTTAAATGTTATCGCGCCGCCGAATGCGACATACATACCAAGCTCCTCGGTAACGGTTCTGACCATTTCCGCGCTGCCGCTGTAGCAGTGGAAAACGCCGCCGCATTCGGATACACGATGCTCCGAAAGTATACGGATCGTGTCCGCGTGCGCCTCGCGGTCATGGATTATGACGGGCATATGAAGCTTTCGCGCAAGATCGACCTGCTCGCCAAGAATACGCTGCTGGATAGCCTTTGTTTCCGTTGTCCAATAATAATCAAGACCTATTTCGCCTATCGCTTTTATTTTCGGATGCGCGGCATACCGCGTCAGAATATCAAGGTAATTGTCCGTAATCCCCTCCGCGTCCTCCGGATGTATGCCGACCGCTCCGTATACATGGGGATATTTCTCGCACATTTCTATTATTTGCGGTATCTCGCCAAGGTTTGAGCAGGCGTTCATGATAAGCCCGATGCCATGATCGGGCATAGAACGAAGAAGCTCGTCACGATCATTGTCGAACTGCTTATCGTTATAATGCGCATGAGTGTCAAAAATCATGGTAAACCCCCGTTTCGGTTATGATCAGATCCATATCTATATCGTGTTCTCCGCGCGGAATTTCGTCTATGAGCTGGAAATCGTAGCAGACGCCTATTATCACGCCGCCGAAGTTGCAGAGAAGTCTGTCATAGCAGCCCTTTCCAAAGCCTATCCGTCCGCCGCGCCTGTCAAAAGCGATGCCAGGCACTATGATGACATCAATATCGGCGATGTCCGCCACCATGCAAGGGAGAGGCTCGCGTATGCCGAACGCGCCTCTGCCGAGCTCGCCCGTAAAATATGAGGGTGTGATCATACCGCTTTCGGGGTCGGTAACGGGAAGAACGATGCGCTTGCCGCTCTTTGTAAGACGCTCTATGAAGAGAGATGTAGACGGCTCGCCGAAAGCGGACATATAGCACATTACTGTATCGGCGTTTTTTATAAGCTCTGAGGATATGATATTGTGAAATATCGCATCACTTTTCCCATTGCGCTCTGCAATCGGCATTGCCTTGCGCCGCGCCTTCATTTCGGCGCGTATGGCGTTTTTATTATTCATACTGCATCGAAAGGCGAAGCTCTCCGGCTGTTTTATCGTCTTTTAATATGCCCACGAGTGCAAAGCCCAGCTCCGCCGCCGCGCCTGCGCCCCTTGCCGTAATTATCATACCGTCACGAGTTACCTTTTCACCTGTTATCTCCGCTCCGTAGCAGTATTTTTCAAAGCCGGGGAAGCAGGTGGCTTTTTTGCCCGATAAAAGCTGCTTTTTGCCGAGTATGGACGGCGCGGCGCAGATCGCTGCTATATATTTTCTTGTTGTGACCGCATGATTTATAAGCGCGTGTACCTCGTTTGACGCGTCAAGGATCGTATGTCCCGCGCCACCGGGCAGGAACAGCAGCTCCATATTGTCGGGATCGACATCCCTTACCGTAATATCCGCCTTTACCGGTATGCCGTGCGCGCCTGTTACGGAAGCTGTCTCCATAACTGATGCCGTCGTTACCTCTATACCGGCTCTTCTCATAATGTCTATCGGCTCTATAGCCTCTATTTCTTCAAATCCGTCTGCCAAAACAACATATACCATTATCATTTCCTCCTTATAGTATTACCGTAAACGCTATGCGGTTTTTGTTGAGCGATACCGTTATTTTGCCCTTGTGCTGCTCGGTTATCGTCTGTGCTACGGAAAGCCCTATGCCGTAGCCGCCCGTCTGCCTTGCGCGCGACGAGTCCGAACGGTAAAACCGCTCAAAAAATCTGTTCGGATCGTCCGTACCGTCAAGCTCGGTATCGTTTTCAACGATAAGCTTTGCCGTTTTCAGAGTGCCTATACCCATGCGCGCAAGCGAAACAAATATCTCTCCGCCCGGTGAGGCGTATTTTATGGCGTTATCCACAAGTATGGAAACGAGTGTGTTTATGGACTGTGCATTGCCCTTATACTGTATTTCCGGAGTGATGTCAAAATGCATCTTATGCCCGTTCTTTTCCGCCAACGCCTTAAACGGCTCCGCCGTTTCACGCACGGCCGCGCTGAGCGAAAATGTTACTTGCTCCGTGTCCTCCGGGATCTCCGCGCTTTGTGCAAGCCTTAAAAGCCCCTTTACAAGCCCGTCAAGACGCTCGGTCTGGTTATTTATGCTGTCGAGCCATTCATTGGAACCCACGCACATTTCAAGCACCTCCGCGTTGGTGCGGATAATTGCGAGGGGCGTTTTAAGCTCATGTCCGGCGTCCGTGATGAACTGATTTTGCTTTTCGTGGTTACGCACGAACGGCATAACGATTCTTTTCGATATAAAGACAAGCACGAACAGGATAAGGATCAGTCCTATACACGCCGTACGCATCGTCGCGCCGAGCAGGCGCAGCGCGTCCTCTCTGTCCTCGGAGCAGTCGAGAAATGTGATCGTCCTGCCCATTTCCGTTCGCGAAACAAGATAGCGGTAGTCGTCTATGTACCCGTATGTGCCGTAATCAAGATGGCTTGTAAGCTCGTTATACGATTTAATGTTTTCATCGCTCACGGCGGAGACATTGCCCGTTCTTGTTTTTGTTATATTCCCGTCATCATCCGTTATTATGACAAAATACCGCGTACGGAACGGCAGCTCCCTGTTTATCGTAAATTCCGCCATGGATCTAAGCTCGTCCGTATCCTCAGGCAGCTTGCCGTTTGCTTCGCTTATCAGCTTCAGCGTGTCATATGCGCGCTGGCGCATCCACAGCGTGTTGACAATGTTTATCGTGGCCGACACCGCGAACACAACTACCGTTATGGCAGCCATTGTCAGCGAGATTATTCGTATACGAAGTGAGTTCAGCATAATATCAATCTCCCGTGATGAGAATGTAATCGTTGTTTTCGGTGGTTTCTATTCTTATATCTGCGCCTATGGCGTTGAGCTTGTTGCGCAGATACGATATGTAAAGGAATACGACTCCGTTGTCGCTGCCCTCGTCCGACTCAAATATGCGCTCTATGAACTGCTGCTCTGAAACGGGAGTGTTCACCCTGTCTATGAGCAGCTCAAGCATTTTTGCCTCCTTTGCCGCAAGCATAAACGACGCTGTCGTAACGCTTATTTCAAGCGTACCCTTGTTAAAGATAACGTTGCCGCAGGTCATGATCTCCTGATCGGTGTCTGTGGTACGGCGCAGCATAGCTCTTAGCCTGGCAAGCAGCTCGCCCGTATGGAACGGCTTTGTCAGATAATCGTCCGCGCCTGCGTCAAGCCCTGTTATCCTGTCGGAAAATTCCGCCTTTGCGGTCAGAAGCAGAACGGGAGTTTTTATATTCTTTTTTCTCAGCGCGGCAAGCGCCTCTACGCCGCTCATTTTCGGCATCATTATATCAAATATCAGCGCGTCGTAGTGATTGGCAAGCGCCGCTTCATATGCCGCTTCGCCGTCATAAACACAATCAACATCGTATTTATTGAATTTTAGTATCGCACTGAGAGCCTTTGTCAGCTCCCGTTCATCATCGGCAAGCAGTATCTTCACCGTTCATCCTCCTTCTGTGCCGCGTTTATCATATCGCGTATCGTTATGAAATTCATCTCTACCGATGCGACCTCATCGGCGCATCGCCTAAGCTCCGATTCTATTATTGCTCTGCTCGGAATATCATGCTTATAGTGTATTTTGTGCTCCAGACTCGCCCAGAAATCCATGGAAAGCGTCCTTATCTGAAGCTCCGCGCGGACATTGTGACATTCCTCACCGATATATATCGGTACCTCTATTATCATATGGTAGCTGCGATAGCCGCTCGTTTTGGGCGTTTTGATGTAATCCTTTATCGTTATCACATTCAGATCCTTCTGCGCGGCAAGCGTGTTTGCTACCTCGTATACATCGTCGACATATGTACATATCACCCTTGCTCCGGCGGCGTCGTTGATATTTCCGGGTATATTTTCCGAAACAGGCTCAAGACCCTTTGATATGAGCTTTTTTTTCATGCTTTCCGGAGATTTGAGCCGCGTTTTTATGTTCTCGATCGGATCGCGGTAGCCGTTTGCCGTCTTGTATTTGCGGATTATATTAAGCCGCGAAACTATATTTATGAGCGCGCTGTCGTATATCAGCTGCAAGGACCCGTAAAAATCCTTAAAATCACTGGTATTATCCATATCGGGTACCCCCTCGGTATTATTATGATACAAGTATATCATACTTTCGGGAAAATGTCATCATCTAATTTTAAATAAACCGTTAATTTTTATTTTGAACGCGCGGCTATTGACTACAGCGACCAAATGTGGTAAAATATATGCGTGTTAAGGAGCCGCACAATGCGGAGAAACGGAGGCATATATGGACAAAAAAAAGAGGAAGAAAATGTTTGCCGTTTTCGCGGCAGTCATTCTCGCTTGCTTTATAGGCTCGCTCGCGGTAAGATCCGGCGGCAGCGGTGAATCGATAAGCGAGATGATGCGTGACGCGGTCTTGCATGAAACGAATAAGATAAGCCTTTTCGGCTTGACAGAGGTAAATCCGTCGCTTATATCGGCATATGTCGTTACGACGCTGATTTTTATTTTTTCGCTGATCGTGCGGATATTCGTAATACCGAGATTTAAGCTCGTGCCGGGCAGATTTCAGACGGTAATGGAGACGGTGGTGAGCTTTTTTGACGGGCTTGCAAAATCCAACAGTCCGCATCTTAACGGCTTTCTGGGCGCTTATCTGTTCGCGGCTGGCGTATATATTTGTATAGGCACTCTGTTTGAGCTTCTCGGCGTTCAGGCAGTTACGACAACGGGCGCGTCCATATCTCTGCCGGCGCCGCTTGCGGATATAAACGGCGCGATAATGATGGGATGTCTGTCATACCTTGTTATTATGTCCGGCGCAATAGCGGTAAATAAGCTCAGGGGCGTGGGGTTGACGCTGAAGGAATTTTCACTGCCCGTATCAATGAGCTTTCGTCTGTTCGGCGCGCTTCTCAGCGGTGCGCTCGTTACCGAGCTGGTCTACTACAGCCCTGCTCTGAGCTACGGTCTGCCCGTGTTGGTAGGGGTATTATTTACGGTCCTGCACGCGCTCATACAGGCGTATGTGCTTACTCTTATAACGGCGCTGTTCTACGGAGAGGTATCGGAGCCGAAAATAAAAAAGTAATCAAAAACGGAGGTTATATACAATGAGAAAGAGATTGAAGTTTATTTTAACATTAGCGGTATTTGCCGCCGCTCTTGCCGCGACGACAACGGTATTTGCCGCCGAGGGCGAGGCGCTGCCGCTTGACAGCGCAAGAGCAATAGGCGCGGCGATAGCCGTAGGTCTTGCCGCGTGCGGCGGCGCAATCGGAATGGGTATGGCTGTAGCCAACTCCGTAGAGGGCATATCGCGTCAGCCGGAGGCGGAGAGCAAGATAAGAAATATGCTCATGCTCGGACTGGTATTTATAGAAACGGCGATAATCTATGCGCTTGTTATAGCGATACTTGTAATATTTGTAATTTGATCATAGCTGAAGGTAGGTGAATGGCAATGAATTTGCCGCTTAATATAGATTGGCATCAGATCCTGCTGCATTTGTTTAATTTCGCAATACTGTTTGCGGTGCTGTATTTTCTGCTGTACGGGCCGGTAAAGAAATTTATGCAGTCAAGGGAAGAGCATTACAGGGATATGGACGAGAAAGCAAACAAGAGCTTATCGGACGCGGAGACATATAAGCAGGAATATGCCCGGAAGCTGAAAGGCGTCGAGGACGAGATAGAGCGCGAGAGGATGCTTTCACGCCAAAAGCTGTCATCGGAGCTTGAAAAGGCGCGCATTGCCGCCGAGAAAGAGGCGGATGACATAGTAAAGAAAGCCAACGAAAAGGCGAAGCAGGAACGCACGCGTATTCTTGATGATGCGCAGCGCGAGATCGCCGATATGGTAACGGCGGCGGCGGCGAAGATAATGCCGCGCTCGAGTGCCAAAGAGAGCTATGACAGCTTCTTGGATAAGGCGGAAGGGAGCGGTGGCAATGAATAATGCCGCGAAAACTGCTGTAATATATTCCGATACCGAGCCGACCGCGGCGCAAAAACAGCGGTTTATCGATTTTCTGACCGAAAAATACGGCGAGGGGATAACGCTCGATTGGCAATACAGCGACAAATACTATGGCGGATTTCGCCTTGCGATAGGTGCAGAGGTCTACGACTGGAGCGCAAAGGGCAGGTATCGCCAGCTCAAGGAGCTTATACAGGGCATATCTGTAGGCGGCGAGGATATAGTTCCGCTCATAAGAGAAACGATAAACAACTGGACGCCGGAGGTCATAGCGCGAGAGGTCGGCACAGTCGCCACCGTAGGTGACGGCATAGCGACTGTAAAAGGGCTTGAAAATGCGACATACGGCGAGATACTTTTGTTCTCGTCCGGAGTTCGCGGCATGGTGCAGGATCTGCGTCCTGAGGAGATAGGCTGTGTGCTTTTCGGCAGTGATGACGATATTTCCGCCGGCAGCGGAGTAAGGCGGACGGGTAAAACGGCAGGCGTGCCGGTAGGTGACGAGCTGATAGGCAGGGTAGTAGACGCTCTCGGCTCCCCGATAGACGGCGGCGGCAAGATAATCGCCGACGGCTACAGACCTATAGAGCATCCGGCACCGGGAATTATCGACAGGCAGCCGGTAAATACTCCGCTTGAAACGGGGATACTTGCGATAGATTCGATGTTCCCGATAGGCAGAGGTCAGCGTGAGCTTATAATAGGCGACAGGCAGACGGGTAAAACGGCGATAGCGACAGATACGATCGTCAATCAGAAGGGCAAGGATGTTATTTGCATATATGTGGCGATAGGGCAGAAGGCAAGCTCCGTTGCACAGCTTGTCCGTGACCTTAAAAGCCGAGGCGCGATGGAATACACGATAGTTGTAAACGCGTCCGCCGGCGAGACCGCGCCGCTGCAATATATCGCGCCGTATTCAGGGTGCGCGATGGCGGAATACTTTATGGAAAAGGGCAAGGATGTCCTTATAGTATACGATGATCTGTCAAAGCACGCGATAGCATACCGTTCGCTGAGCCTGCTTTTAGAGCGTGCGCCGGGGCGGGAGGCATATCCGGGCGATGTGTTTTATATCCATTCAAGGCTTCTTGAGCGATCGGCGCGGCTGAGCGATGAGCGCGGCGGAGGCAGCATAACGGCACTGCCGATAGTTGAAACGCAGGCAGGCGATGTTTCGGCATATATACCGACAAATATAATATCAATCACGGACGGACAGATATTCTTGGAAAGCAGCCTGTTCTTTGCCGGGCAGCGTCCGGCGGTAAATGTCGGCTTATCGGTATCAAGAGTCGGCGGTGACGCGCAGACGAAGGCGATGAAGAAGGCAGCCGGCGCGATCCGTCTTGATCTGGCGCAGTATCGCGAAATGGAAGTATTTACCCAGTTTGCCAGTGAGCTTGACGATGCGACAAAGCGGCAGCTCGTATATGGACAGGGGCTTATGCAGGCACTGAAGCAGGACAGATATAAGCCGTATGCCATGGTCGATCAGGTCATCATACTCGTTACGGTCCTGTCGCATCTTTTTGCCGATGTCGTACCCTCGGCGGTGAAACCGAAAATAGAAGAGCTGCTTTCGCATTTTCACGAGCTGCATCCCGAAATAGCCGACAGAATAAACGAAACGGGCATTCTCTCGGATGAGGACAAAGCCGAAATAATCGAAATATCAAGGAAATATCTGCAAATGAGGTGACGCGATGTCAACGACAAAGGAGATAAAAAGCCGTATGAGAAGCGTCGGGGACACGAAAAAGATCACCAACGCCATGTATCTTATCGCCTCGACAAAGCTGAGAAAGGCAAAAAACGAGCTTGACACAACAAGACCGTATTTTAACGCGCTCCACGCGGAGATAAAGCGTATTTTCAGAGTGAACGAGGGGATAGAGAACAGATATTTCTATCCTGTAAGCGGCGAGCATGAGCTTGCCGGATCATACGGGTATCTCGTTGTAACGGCGGACAAAGGACTTGCAGGCGCGTATAATCACAACATATTAAAGGAAGCGGTAAGGCTCATGGCAGAGCATGACGATCCTAAGCTTTTCGTCGTAGGCGAATACGGCAGGCAGTATTTTAAAACGCATAATATCCCGATAGAAAAGAGTTTTTTATATACAGCCCAGAACCCGACTGTAACAAGAGCAAGAGAAATATCGGACATATTGCTTGAGGCGTATAATGCCGGAAGCCTGTCCAAAATATTTATCATATATACCGACATGGAAGGGCCTATGAATTTCCGCGTATGCACAACGCGGCTTCTGCCGTTCCACAGGCAGCGATTTGCCACGACCGATACGGAAAAAGAGGTAAAAAATCCGTTCAACTTCTTTCCGTCCATAGAGACAGTGCTTGACAATGTCGTTCCGAGCTATGTAACGGGGTTTATATACAGTGCGCTCATAGACAGCTTTTGCAGTGAACAAAACGCGCGTATGAACGCCATGGACGCGGCAAACCGCAATGCGGAAAAGCTGCTTGACGAGCTGAAGGTAACATACAACCATGTACGGCAGGGAGCTATAACGCAGGAAATAACGGAAATATCCTCAGGCTCAAAGAGCCAGAGGGGCAAATCATAGAGAATACAGGAGTAAGATATGACCGGTAAAATAGTACAAATATCAGGCTCTGTTGTCGATGTCGTCTTTGAGCAGGGCCCGATACCGAAAATAAAGGAAGCGCTTTCCGTCGCAGTCGGCGATGAAACGCGATATATGGAGGTTGCCCAGCACATAAGCGAGGATACCGTTCGGTGCATAATGCTTGCCGGAAGCGACGGGATGAGCCGCGGCATGACGGTTACGGCAACGGGGGACAATATCCGCGTACCCGTAGGCGAGGTGACGCTGGGCAGGATGTTTAATGTTCTGGGCGAGCCTATAGACGGCGGCGCGCCGATAAAGAGCGGCGTAAAGCGCCGTAATATACATCGTCCTGCACCGAGCTTTTACGAGCAAAATCCGGCTATAGAAATACTCGAAACAGGCATAAAGGTGATCGATCTTTTAGAGCCGTACCCCAAGGGCGGCAAGATAGGCCTCTTTGGCGGTGCCGGAGTAGGTAAAACGGTGCTTATACAGGAGCTTATCCACAATGTCGCGACCGAGCATGGCGGATACTCGATATTTACCGGCGTAGGCGAGCGTTCGCGCGAGGGCAACGACTTATGGAAGGAAATGAGCGAAAGCGGCGTGCTTGATAAGACGGCTCTCGTTTTCGGGCAGATGAACGAGGCTCCCGGCGTGAGAATGCGCGTTGCGCTGTCGGGACTTACGATGGCGGAGTATTTCAGAGACAGGGAAAACAAGGATGTTCTGCTGTTTATAGATAACATATTCAGATTTGTGCAGGCAGGAAGCGAGGTTTCGACGCTGCTGGGCAGAATGCCGTCGGCAGTCGGGTATCAGCCGACGCTTGCTGAGGAGATGGGTGCGCTTCAGGAGCGGATAACATCGACAAAGAACGGCTCGGTAACATCCGTTCAGGCAGTGTATGTGCCTGCCGACGATCTTACCGATCCCGCTCCGGCAACGACCTTCTCGCATCTTGATGCGACTACGGTATTGAGCAGAAAAATAGCGGAGCAGGGCATATATCCGGCGGTAGATCCGCTTGAATCGACCTCGCGCATACTTGAGGCGAGCGTGGTCGGAGGTGAGCATTACCGTATAGCAAGGCTCGTTCAGGAATGCTTGCAGAAATACAAGGAATTACAGGATATAATCGCGATACTGGGCGTTGATGAGCTGGGCGAGGAGGATAAGCTCATCGTTGCAAGGGCAAGGCGCATACAAAGATTTCTTGCACAGCCTACCCATGTCGCCGAAAAATTTACGGGTATACCCGGCATATATGTTCCGCTTAAAGAAACGCTGCGCGGTTTCGGAGCGATAGTAGACGGCGATATGGACAGCTATCCCGAAGCTGCATTTTACAATGTCGGCACGATAGACGATGTAATAGCAAAAGCGGCAAAGATCGAAAATGGTGAAATATAATGAATGTGTTTGACTTAACCGTTCTTGCGGCGGAAAAGCCGTTTTATGAGGGTGAATGCGCGTCGCTGGTAATACCGACAATAAACGGTCAATACGGGATATTGGCGTATCATTATAATATGACTGCGGCAATATCGGCAGGTATGCTGAAAATAGAAGCGCCCGACGGCGCGATAACGATCGCGGCAGTCTCCGCCGGACTTGTTAAGGTCGAGGATAACAAGGTGCTTATACTTGTAGATACGGCGGAGCGACCTGAGGAGATAGACGAAAATCGGGCAAGACGCGCGGCGGCACAGGCACAGGAAGAGATCCTACAGCGGCGCAGCATACGCGAATATCATGCCGCACAGGCACGAATGGCGCGTGAGCTTAACCGCCTTCGCGTAAAAAAGCACACGCAGCTGTAATACATCCGAATAAAAATATTGCAAAAAATGAAAAAAACACTTGCAATGTGAAAAATGTTGTGATATAATGGCTTGGTATTACGGACAGTCCTCTGCCTTTGGTCGGCATGAATGTCTCAGGAAATAAAGGAGGATTAATCATGAACACAAAGGCTATTCTTGATTCAATCGCAAAAGACCAGATAAGAAACGACTTGCCTGAGGTTTTAGTCGGAGATCTTGTAAGGGTTTATCAGAAGATCGTCGAGGGTTCGAGAACAAGAACACAGATGTTTGAGGGTACCGTTATAAAGATCCAAGGCGGCGGCATAGGCAAGACCTTCACCGCAAGACGCGTATCATATGGCGTCGGCGTTGAAAAAACATGGCCGATAAACTCGCCGAATGTTGAAAAGATAGAGGTAGTAAGACACGGTAAAGTCCGTCGTGCGAAGCTGTTCTATCTTCGTGACAGAGTTGGTAAGGCTGCTAAGGTTAAGGAGAGAATTTAACCTTTTGGTTTAGGGGGTGTAAAAAGTGTTTTTTACAGCCCCTGTCATTTTATAAGAGAGAAGGTATATTATTATGGAAGAAAATAATAAAGACATACCACAGGAGAATGCGGTGCCGCAGACCGACGCGCAAGCGGAAACGGAGCAGGAGCAGACAGTACAAGAGCAGGCAGTACAAGAGGAGACAGTACAAGAGCAGAAGAAAAGCATAGGCAGAGAGATATTTGAATGGGTATATTCAATTGCCATTGCTGTTGCGATAGCCATGCTTATAAAGGGCTTCCTGTTCGATCTTGTAAAGGTTGACGGACAGAGCATGGAAAAAACACTGTTTAACAATGATCGTCTTATAGTGACCAAGCTCGGCTATGAGCCTAAGCAGGGCGATATAATAATTCTTGACAGCAACTATACAAGGCGCGATGAGTATTATGATATGCTCGCGGCGCGCGAGGGCAAGGACGAACTGTCATGGGCGGAAAAGCTTGCAAACAGCTTCTCGCTGCCGAATAACTGCAAAAAGGTATACTATGTAAAGCGCGTTATAGCTGTAGAGGGGCAGACGATAGACATAAAGGACGGCAATGTATATGTTGACGGCAATGTGATAGACGAGCCTTACGCCAATGGCGAAACATATATAACAGACAGCAGCGTAGAGTATCCGCAAACAGTCGCGGAGGGCTGTGTGTTTGTCATGGGCGACAACAGAGAGCATTCTTCCGACAGCCGTGTATCATCACTGGGACAGGTCAAGGTCGGAGCCGTTTTGGGTAAGTCGCAGATACGAATTTATCCGTTTAATTCGATAAGCCTGACAAAATAAAAAAGCAGTAAAGTTAAGGGTGCAAAAAAAGATTTTTTTGCACCCTGATATATAGGGGATGTAACAGCGATGCAGAACACATTGCAATGGTATCCGGGACACATGGCGAAAACGCGCCGGCTTATAGAGGCAAATCTCAAAATGATAGATGTAGTCGTTGAGATCCTTGACGCGCGCGTGCCGATGTCGGGCAGGAACCCGACCTTTGATGATATTATACGCCATAAGCCGCGTCTTTTGGTAATGAATAAGTCCGATCTTGCGGACAAAAAAAAGACGGAGCAGTGGATAGCGTGGTATAAAAACAACGGCACGACCATTATTCCCGTAAGCTGCGCGACGGGAGCTGGGATAAACAATATCCTCTCAGCCGCGAGGGGGATCGTCGCCGACAGGATCGAGCGCGATGCGCAAAGGGGCAGGACGCGGACATTGAAGCTTATGATGGTCGGCATACCGAATGTCGGGAAATCAAGCATAATAAACCGTCTTCTCGGAAAAGCGAGCGCGAAAACGGGGGATAGACCGGGAATAACGCGCGGCAAGCAATGGCTGCGCATAAAGGGTGACGCGGAGCTTCTGGACACGCCCGGCATCCTTCCGCCGAAGTTCGAGGATCAGGATGCGGCGCAAAAGCTTGCATATATCGGCTCTATCCGCGATGAGATCATAAATACGGAGCTGCTGGCATATTCACTTTGCGAATATCTGCGCGACGAATATGCCGAGGAGCTGAAGGAACGGTACAAGATAAGCGAGGACATATCCGCGCTTAAAGGGTATGAGATATTGGAGCTTATCGGCAGGCGGCGCGGATTTGTAATAAGCGGCGGCGAGATAGATACAGAGCGCGCGGCAAATGTCGTGCTCGACGAATTGCGATCGGCAAAGATCGGCAGGGTAACACTTGAAAAACCATATAACTGATATAAAAAGGAGGATATTGATATGGCAAAAGCGGCATTGGTACTTATGGCGGCAGGCATAGGGTCAAGATTTGGCGGAGGGATAAAGCAGCTCGAACCTGTCGGACCCAACGGCGAGATAATCATGGATTATTCCATTCATGACGCGATAAAGGCAGGCTTTGACAAAATAGTATTCATCATCAGGAAGGATATTGAAGCCGACTTTAAGGAGATAATCGGCTCAAGGATAGAGAAGGTATGCGCGGAAAACAATGTTGAAACGGCGTATGCGTTCCAGTCAACAGACAAGGTGCCACAGGGCTTTTCCGCTCCTGCGGCGCGTACAAAGCCATGGGGAACGGGACAGGCGGTGCTTATGTGCAAGGGTATAGTAAATGAGCCGTTCGCGGTAATAAATGCGGATGATTATTACGGCAAGGAAGCCTTTGTAAAGCTGTATGATTTCCTGACAGGTGAAAGCAAGGGCGGCACCGATTACTGCATGGCAGGGTTTATACTGAAAAACACATTGAGTGAAAACGGCGGCGTTACGCGCGGCGTATGTCTTGTAGACGATAAGGGGTATCTTACCGATATAGTCGAAACATCCGATATAATCAAGGTCGGAGACAACTGTGAGTCGAACGGAAAACCGATAGACATAAACTCGGCTGTATCAATGAATATGTGGGGATTTACGCCGGAGTTTATTGAGCTGCTTGAGGAAGGATTTATAAAATTCCTCAAGGGCGTAGACGAGAACGATCTTAAAGCGGAATATCTCATCCCGATATACATGGGTGAGCTTATAAAATCGGGCAAGGTATCTGTAAAGGTACTGCCCACGAACGATAAATGGTTCGGCGTAACATATAAAGAGGATAAGCCGTTTGTTGTAAATTCATTCAAGCAGCTTATATCCGACGGCGTGTATGACGCTGATCTCTACAGCGACTTATAATTTGATAACGGGCGGTTTGGTTATATCCATACCGCCTTTTTTCAGCTCATCCGTCGGAGCGGCAAGCGCGAAAATATTTTCCGCTCTTGTGTTGAAGTCAAAAATAATATCACCCTTGTAGTCAGCCGCTTTTATGACGGTCGGAAGATGCGCGGCTGTTTTCATTTTACGAAGCAGCTCCGCGCCGCACGCTGTCATGCCGAGCACGCGCAGATATGACGGCTCATGCGCGGCAAGCTCCTTTGTAAGACCTATCAATGATGAATACGCTATGCGCCGTATGCGGCTCATGGCATATCGCTTTGATTTGACATTTTTGCATAGATCAACGACATTTGAGGAATTGATCGCAGCCTTCATAAACCTGTTTTCCAACCCCTCCGACACATCGTTTATCTTTTTAATATATTCCGCGCCTTCACAGCGCAGCTTTGATATAACGGCTGTATCGAGCAGCCTTTCATCATATATCGGGAACTGTCCGTCGGGCATATATGCATGGGCATCCCTGCCGGACATCAGTATATCGCGTATATGCGCCGCGCTTGCTATGCTTTTGCGAACGGCATAGCAGTCATGCGCCGCGCCGATGCGCTTTATCGCCAACGCGTCAAGACCTGTGCCGAGCATATATGATGCGCGCAGGTATTCGAGCGCCAATATATCATTTGGATTTGAGAGAATATCAGAGGGTATTATCCCATCATAAGCTTTTGCGCGTGCAGCGGCATAGCTCATACCCTCGGCGGTAAAGAGCTTTATTTTGTCCGAGACCGCCTGCGGCTCCTCGATTAGCTTTTTTGCCGCGTTCGAGAGCAGCGTTGTGCTGCCGCATTCTGAGCCGAAAGTGAGCGTGTCGACAACGCCCGTTGCCGAAAGAGTCGCCACCGCGCCATAGGCGAATTTTTGCGCCGTATTGAGCGAATATATAACGGGCAGCTCCAAAACGAGATCAACGCCGCCGTCAAGCGCCGCCGCCGTGCGGCTGTGCTTATCGGTTATCGCTATCCCTCCGCGCTGAACAAATGCGCCGCTCATTACCGCTACGACCTTGTCCGCACCCGTCTGCCGCTTTGCTTCGGATATCAGATACTTGTGTCCGTTATGGAACGGATTAAACTCCGCTACTATACCCAAAACCATAGGTGCTCAGCTCCTTTAAAATGTTTGTGAAATTATTTTTCGTATCTCGTTTTCGGCGGCGGTCACCTCGTCGAGAAATTCGGATGCCGAAACGCGTACCGCACCGCTGCCGAGTATTATGATCTGCTCAAGACTGTCGGAAGTGGCAACGCGCACTCTGTGTTTTTTTGCAAGCTCATGCGTGACCTTTTCGATATATGCGTCGGCTGTCTCTGCTTCCTTTGTGTATACGACATCTATATTTCCGATCCGCTCAACGCTGCCCGTATTACCCTTGACCTTATACGCGTCAAATACGAGTATCAGCTCGCAGCCCATATATCCCTTGTAATTACACATACGGTTTATCAGCAGCTCACGCGCGAGATCGAGATTTTCCTCCGCCGCGTTTTTAAGCTCGTCCCATGCGAATATGATATTATATCCGTCAACGAGAACATATAACGGTCCCTCCGGCGTAAAATTCTTTTTCTTATGCGCCGCCTTTTGCGGCTGCTTCGCCGTCCGCTGCATTGCGTTACGGCTGTTTATCTTTATTTTGCCGTATGTGCGCTCAAATATCCTGAGCAGCTCTTCATCATTGACCGCCGCTTTTACATATTCGGCGGCGCGACCCGGTATAGGCTCCTCACTTTCGGGCGCAAGCGCACTCGGAAGGTGCATATATTTTTCGACCTCGTTATGCTTGACCAAAAACCCTGCTCCATGGGCGCAAAAAACGGAATCGGCAGTGTTATCCATATCAGCGTCCGCGTCATATCCTGTTTCGGCTATCACCTCATCGGCATTATGGCAAATGTCGTATCCGCCAAGAGCGCAGCCGAGCTTGCCGCGTCCGCCTGTGTAGGCGGTAATATCGGCATAATATACGCGCATTTCCGATACGGGAGCAGATCCTTCTATGACCGACATATCACCGCGAAGCTGAGGCTGTGAAAATTCCGCACCCATCTGCCGCAGATCCGTCATCGCCCGTCCCACGCATTGCGTGGGTACCTCGATCCGAAAGCTGTAGAACGGCTCAAGCAGAACGCTTTGAGCATGCATAAGCCCTTGCCGGACGGCGCGATATGTCGCTTGACGGAAATCGCCGCCCTCCGTATGCTTTTTATGCGCTCTGCCGCTTGCGAGTGTTATTTTTATATCCGTTATCGGCGCACCGCAAAGAACGCCCATGTGTGTTTTTTCGCGCAGATGCGAGAGAATCAGTCTCTGCCAGTTTTTGTCGAGAAAATCCTCGCTGCAGCTTGTTGCGAATTTCAATCCGCTGCCGCGCGGAAGCGGCTCCATTATAAGATGCACCTCGGCATAATGCCGCAGCGGCTCGTAATGTCCTACGCCCTCTGTCGGCGCGGCTATCGTTTCAAGGTACGCCACCGACCCATGCGAAAAATCCACCGACATACCAAAGCGGTCATATATTATCCGCCGCAGGACTTCAAGCTGTACCTCTCCCATAAGCCGTATATGGATCTCGGAAAGCTGCTCATTCCATAGCACATTAAGGAGCGGATCCTCCGCCTCAAGCTTTTTCAGGTTTAAAAGGGCGGTATGAACATCGGTATTGTCCGTAATTTCGGCGCGGTATGTCATCACCGGCTCCAGAACGGGGCGCTTTATATCGTTTTCCATACCCAGCCCCTCGCCGGTATATGTCCTTGTAAGACCCGTAACGGC
>CAJONM010000030.1 GCA_905235885.1 uncultured Clostridia bacterium | reverse complement strand
TGCGCTTCTGTGAGTCCGTCGGTATAAAGGAACAAAGTGTCGCCCTTCTCAAGCTGCAACTCGCTCTCGCGGTACTCTGTATCGTCCATACCCGCAAGGAACAGCCCGTGACTTTTCTTCAGCTCCTCAAAATCACCGTCACCGTGCGCTATGTACGGATAGTTATGTCCGGCGTTGGTGTATTGCAGCTTCATGTCCGCTGTATCGATTATCCCGATCCATGCCGTTGCAAACATTCCCGTCTCGTTATTCTGGCTAAGGTATTGATTAACTGAAGTAAATATCTCCCCTGTGCTGCTCTTGAGCATGGCATAGTCCTTTATCATGGTCTTTGCTGTCATCATAAACAGAGCCGCCGGAACACCCTTCCCCGACACATCCGCCATTACAAAGCATACGCGTCTCTCGTCTATCTCGAAGCAATCGTAAAAGTCTCCGCCTACCTCTTTTGCCGTGTCCATAGATGCGCACAGCTCTATCTCCGGGTGATGTTCAAATGGCGGAAACACCTTCGGCAGCGCGTCTGTTTGTATCTTTGACGCAATATCGAGATCCGCCTGTACTGCCGCTGCTCGTGTCCGACTGTCTATAAGAGTTTCCATATTCATGTTAGTCGTAAGGTACACAAGCGATATCGCCCATGCCAGTCCGATACACACATAATCGCTTTCAAGACCTAATACAAGTGCCTGAACTATCTGTAATGTGAATACGAGTCCGGCAAATATCATCATGGTTTTTGCGGCTTGTTTTTTATCCGTGTTCTGCTTTAATGAACGCAGGAAAACAACCGACGCGATCACAAACCCTGCTAATGTATATAATGCCAGCAAATAAATGTATAAATTATACAGCTGCATTGAAAATATTTTATTATTTTTATCAACATAGTAAATGAACCTTGTCCATGGCGTTGTCGCGCACAATATGAACATGAAAAGATTAGGTATATAAAACAGCATTACCCTTTGCCATTTGCGCTTGACATCGCAGTCAAGCCTTACCATAACATATTTCAGGAAAATGGCTCCTACTGCGACACTCGCTACCGTAGAGGTGCCTTCGCCTATATAAGCGAGCAACTGAAGGCCAGGTCTGTCCAGGACACTGTTTATTACAATATCCGAAATGCACATGATCGTAGTGAATATAACGATCTGTGTAAGCAGGTCACTTATCTTTGTTTTATACAGTGCAAAATTATTGTACAGCGAAATCAGCATAAGTATTACCGCCGTAACAACAAGTTCTACATAAAGGCTGTCAGATAGATCCGTCATACTGTTATTCTCCTTATATAAACATAATTACCTTATCTATGCCGCATTATTGAAGCTGCATCAGAGTATAATCAAACAGCTTTTCCTTTTTAATACCACGCACATATCCGTACATCAGCGCAAGCGCCCCGGCAGGTCCTAATGCCATACCGACAGCGATCCCCTCTATCGAAATCTGACCAAAGAGTATTCCGAGTGCCGCAGGGAGAACAGCTACTGACATACCGAAGATAATAATCGTCCTGGGTATCCGCCGCGTGTACTGATAGAAAATAGCCGTAATGCGCGACAGGCATATGAATATAACCGTCGGAGCGAGTATCCTGACCATTAAAGCGGCAAGCTGCGCGGTCTCGGGATTATCTATATCAAAGGCATCCGGCAGCACATTTGCCGAGAGCAGTATCAGCCCGATAAGCAGCACCCCCTCTGCCAATGCTGCACGCTGTACTGTCCTTATGGCATGATCCATGCTTTTTGCACTGCCTTGACCTATGCTGTTGTTTACCGCCACAATTTCATATTCGCTTATTCCCTCACTTAAATAGAGCACAAACTCAAATATATTTATCACTACCGCAATGGCGGCAACGCCAGCCGCACCGTAATTCTTAAGCGTAAAGCTGTTCACTGCCATCTCCAATATAACAATGAATCCAAAGAGCGCGCTCTCCGGCAGACCTAACATAGCTATTGCAAGCGCCTCTCGCGAATTGAAATACCATCTGAATTTCAGTCCATGCTTTTTTGTGAGTAAGAATGTCAATTTTACGATCAATGCAAGCAGAAGCGATATAATTGACGCTAAGCCTATGCCGATAAGTCCCAATTGTGAACCAAGCAGCCATGATAGCACCGCATTTATCACTATGCGGAATATGATCGCAATATAAAACTGCACATAGCCGCCGCGATAGAGCACATATGTAAACAAAAATGTATCAAACATATCCACAAGCGGATAGAAGCGCATGACCTTAAAATAACTAAGCGCATTATCATACACAGCCGGATCATCCGCCACGAACCGCACAAGCTGAGGCGTAAACAGGACATATATCAAGGTCAGCCCGATCCCGCACAGTCCGCACAGGATAATTGTCTGGCTGAATATCTCGCTCATTTTTTTATGGTCATCCGCGCCCTGCGCTCTTACAATAAGCGCCGCTCCGCCCACGCAAACAAGATAAGCTAAAAACACTTCAAAGAATGTATACGGCTCTATAAGGTTTACCGACGCAAACGCCTCATCATTGAAAATATTGCCGACAACTATCTCATCTACAAGCGTGGCGATTATTTCTAAAATTACACCTGCGGTCGCTGCAATGAATATAGGGAAAAACCGTATATTTATTTTATTATCCATAGTTAACCGCTTCCCCCTGCCCGTATCTCGAATACATTTCTGTTATAGCTCATGGTTATAAGATTCTTCTTTCCCGGAAGCTTGCGCATATAGTTGGAGATAAGATACTCACCTATTGTACCGGCCGAGACATCTTCCGCCGCAAGGTCAAGGAGAACGCCGTCATCCTTTGTGATGAGACTTATTCCGTTATTCTCATTTATTATGATTGTACATTCACCGCGCACGAGCTTTTGTCCGTTCTTTTCATAGATAAGCATATAAAGCTCCTCAACAAGCAGCTTTACTCTGCCGATGATCTGTTTATCTGCCCCGTTTTTCTCAAGCTCGCCGGCTATTTCCGTCTGAAGCTCGATTATCGACTTGGGCTTAATATCTACCTCATAAAAGAATGACAATACATTATCTTCCTTTTCCTTTATGAGCAGCGGATAGTTCTCTCTGCCGTATTTGCGGTAAACATACAGCATAGATATAATGTATGCCGCCTCCGGTGCAATCGCAAATGCAGCAAACATCCCGTATATCCCGAAACGGCTGCCCATTATAACTGCAAGCGGTGCGGCAATCACAACATCGCGCAGCGCACACATAACGAACGCAATCGGTATTTTGTCAACAAGCAGATAATACGAGCTTACAAGATACAAGAGGCTCGTGAATGTGAATCCGAGCGCAACCATTCTCATGCCGCCTGCTACATACCCTGCCGTCACAGCGTCCGTAACACCAAGCACACGCGGAATAAACGGCGCAAACAGCACAGCAAGCACAGTCATGGCTATACCCTCTATAACAGCGGTCTTTTTTGCAAGCGCCCACATCTTTTTGATTCCACCGAACGAATTTTCGCCGATGTATACCGCAACGATAGGCGTCATAGCGGCACCTATGCCGTCAAACAGGAGCTGAAGCTCCCTTGTGAGCATGACCACAGATACAAGTATGAGCATATCCTCACCGTATGCAGCAGTTACAAACCTGTTGATAACGGCTGTAAGTATCGCAATAAAAAGATATGTTCCTGAGTCCACTATGCTGTATTTTATAACAGAGAGCGTCATTTTAAGAGAGACATAGACATTAACTCTAAGCGAGCTGCTTTTACGCAGGAAATGCGAAAAGCTTACAGCAAGCGAAAGAGCTGTCCCGGCAAATGAGCCAAAGCCGATACCTGCCAATCCGAAACGCGGGCAAAGCAGAAGCGATATTACGATATTGCCTATAAATTGCGTAATACCCGAAGCAGTCGATAGCGTTTCATTTCCGTCCGCAAACACCATCTCCGACATGAGTGTTGTAAGCGGCAGAAGCAGGATGGTAAACTTGTACCAGAAAAAGTAACTT
>CAJONM010000029.1 GCA_905235885.1 uncultured Clostridia bacterium | reverse complement strand
TGTCCATAAATCCGCCGTGACCGGGGAATATCGTCCCGTAGTCCTTTATATCCGCGTCGCGCTTTATCGCCGACGCCGCCAGATCGCCGAACTGCGACAGCGCGGAGCCGAACGCGCCCAAAAGTCCCGTTCTGATCCATACATAAGACGCTCCTCCCAACGGCATACCGTATTTCGCCATTACAGCCGCGTATCCGGCACATACAAGAGCCGTTATCAAAACGGCGCCTGCCGCGCCCTCTACCGTTTTTTTCGGGCTTACATGCGGTATGAGCTTATGTTTGCCTAAAAATGTACCGCAGAAATATGCCGCCGTATCAGACACCCATGCGGTTATGAATATAAGCATCATCGCGCCTATCCCTGCGTCCGTCATCAGACGAGGGATAAAGCTTGTAAAAACAGTTATATATATAGTCACGAAAACTGTTCCGAACAGCTCGCGGTATGTCACCCGTCCATGCAGGAATATCAAAAATGCCATCGTAAGAGCGACGACCGCTGCGATCGCCTCGACCATCATATCAGAATACATACCGGCTATAAGAAGCGCGCCGCATATATATCCGCATATCCGCGTGCGGACCGAGTCGGTAACGGCACTGTACATTTCATATAAAAGCGCTATTATCACCACTCCTACAGCCACCTTGAACGGCAGCTCTCCGGCAAAGAGCAGCGCGGCAAATACCGCAAGCGAAACAATTGCAGTTATTATTCTTTTAAGCATAAATAAGACCCATTGACCCTTTCAAGTAATATAAAGAAAATTTGCAGCCGATGTAATTATACGCCTCCGAACCGTCGTCCTCTGTGCTGGAATATCCTTATGCACTCATGCAGATCCTTCGGCTTGAAATCGGGCCATGCCTTTTCTACGAACACCATTTCCGCATAGCTTACCTGCCATAGCATAAAGTTTGACAGTCTTTGCTCGCCGCTTGTTCGTATGAGCAGATCCACCTCCGGCTGTCCGGCAGTATACAGCTCGTTTTCTATATCCTGCTCGGTGAGGTCGTCCGGAACGACTTCTCCCGCAACAGCTTTTTCGCACAGCTTTTTCGCTGCGTTCACCAGCTCCTCGCGGCTTCCGTAATTGAGGGCTATATTCATTACTATGCCCGTTCTGTCCTTTGTCATAGCTTCTGTTTTCGCTATCTGCTCCCTTATCTCCTCGGACAGCTCGTTTCTTGAGCCTATCGCGCGTATCCGCACATTCTCGCCGGCAAGCGATCTTTCCGCGTCCCTGAGATAGTCAAGCAGAAGATTCATCAGAAAATCGACCTCGGCTTTTGGGCGCTTCCAGTTCTCGGTTGAAAACGCATATACGGTTATATACCCGATGCCGAGGTTATTCGCCTCTGTCACGATTTTTTTCAGTGATTCCGCGCCGGCACTGTGTCCGGCGCTTCTTGGCAATCCGCGTTTTTTCGCCCATCTGCCGTTACCGTCCATTATCACGCCTATGTGACGGGGCAGATTATTCATATCTATGCCGCTGTCTTTCCTCTTTTTCCAAAAAAACATATATTATTACCTCGCGTGAAAGATTTGGTTTTACATACCATTACAAAAGCAGGGGGTGCAAAAAAACTCCGTTTTTTTACATCCCCGTTTTCGACTTATATTTCAGTGATTTCCTTTTCCTTATCTGCCGTAACAGCATCGATCTCCTTGATGTACTTGTCCGTAAGCGTCTGTACATCCTTTTCGATCTTTTTCATATCGTCCTCGGTGATCTCGCCGTCCTTCTTCTGCTTTTTATACATTTCGATCGCGTCACGGCGCACATTTCTGATCTGCACCTTTGCCTCTTCGGCATATTTCTTAACGCGTTTTACAAGCTCGCGGCGGCGCTCCTCGGTCAGTGGCGGAAAAGAAAGTCTTATGACCTTTCCGTCATTCTGAGGAGATATGCCAAGCTCCGATTTATTTATCGCCTTTTCTATCTCCTTGAGTATGGTCGCGTCCCATGGCTGGATAACAAGCAAACGCGGCTCCGGCGATGAGATCGTCCCCACTTGATTGACAGGCGTCATCGAGCCATAATAATCAACGGCTATTTTATCAAGCACCGACGCGTTAGCGCGGCCTGCGCGGATCGTTTTATATTCGCTCATGAGTTCATTGATCCGTTTTTCCATTTTAATTTCAACTTCGGGATAATCAGACATTTTCTTTTCCTCCTTTTATGTACTACTTGCCCTCGTTATTTACAAGCGTACCTATTTTTTCGCCTTTTACTGCCTTGATGATGTTTTCAGGGTTGTTTATCCCGAAAACGAGTATAGGCATATTGTTATCGCGGCACAGCGATGCGGCTGTAGAGTCCATAACGCCCAGATTTTTGCTCAGGACTTCTCCGAACGACAAATGTGAATATCTTTGCGCGTTCGGGTTGATATTCGGATCGCTGTCATATACCGCATCGACATTCTTTGCAAGAAGAATGATGTCGGCATCCATCTCGACCGCACGCAGCGCGGCGGCTGTATCGGTTGACATGAACGGATTGCCCGTTCCGCATCCGAATATGACCGTTCTGCCCCTTGTAAGGTGTCTCTCCGCCTTGCTTCGTATATACGGCTCTGCGATCTGCCGCATTTCGATCGCCGTCTGCACGCGCGTTTCGACGCCGTCTGCTTCAAGACCGTTGCAAAGAGCAAGCGCATTTATCGCCGTTGCAAGCATACCCATATGGTCGGCGCGCGTTCTGTCCATCTCTCCGCTTGATCTGCCGCGCCATATATTGCCGCCGCCGACAACTATCGCGACCTCAACGCCCATGTCAACGATTTTTTTTATGTTTTGTGCTATTCCCTTAACGGTATCCTCGTCAATGCCAAAGCCGTTTGCACCGGCAAGTGCTTCGCCGCTGACCTTTAAAAGCACTCTTTTATACTTTATCTTCATGATCTTTATCGAGCTCCCCCGATCAACCGCCTAAGAAGCCGAGTGATATAATGCTGTTCGAAACGCCCTTGGCAAAGCCTATCGTTGCGCCTGACGCATTGAAGAGTATATACGGTGCCATTATTCTGAGATCGTAATACTTGCCCTCGATCGAGATATAGCTTTCGTTGGGCTGGAGCTTACCGTTGCTGTCCGCCTCCGGAGTGGGATCTGCGCCGCCGAGAACGAGAGTTACGCCGTTTACATTTGAATTTGTTACATTGCATCCCTTTTCGTCAACACCGTATGTAAAGATAAGGTTGCTGTCGGTATTAAGACCGTCTATCGTTACGCCGCCGCTGCGAACCATTGTAAGACCGTCTGAGAGGCTCTTATACTCGCCCGGCTCGTCTATATATGTCTCAACGATGGAGTCCATGATAAGCGCAAACTCGCCTCTTGTCACATAATCCGTCGGCTTGAGCTTGCCGTCGATACCCTGCCAGCCGCCGTTGCCTACTATATACTTTGCATAGTTATATGCCCAGCCTGCTATCTCGCCCTTGTCGCTGAACTGATCAAGAACGCTGTCGGGGCAGTCACCCAAAAGCACCGTAAGCGGAGCTGTCGTAGCAGCAACATACGGCGTAAATCCGAAAGTCTTATTGAGATATTCGTATGCCGACTTTATCGAATCCTCGCTGCTGTATGTTACGTTGTACGGCTCAAAACCGAACATTCTTGAGAGAACGGTATATGTTTCCTGGAATGTTATGTTGTTCTCAGGATTGAAATTGCCGTCATCATCACCCTCAAATGCCCCCATTGCGACCGCTTTTGAAACACTCTGTGCATACCACGCATCAGATGCAACATCGGGGAATGTCGTATCGGACATAGCCGATGCGCTGAACGCTCTTACAAGGATAGTCGCCATCTGCGCTCTTGTAATATTTGCATATGGCGCGATCGTGTTATCATCTATACCCTCGATAAGGTGCGCGTCAACTGCGTTTTGCATCGCCGTACCCATCTCTCCGTCCGGCATATCGCTGAATGCGGACGCGGTTATTCCCATTGACAAAGCTACCGCAACAGCCAATGCCGTTATTTTGAATAGTTTCTTCATAGTACATTGTCCTTTCTTTGCACATCATTTTATCCCATTATACACTATTTTTTTTTAATTGTCTATATTTTTTTGAAAACTTATTTAAAATATCTTGATTTTTTATTTCCTGTTGTGTATAATTGAGACAGTAATATAATAAATACACGAGGTAAATATGAAGTATAATATAGCAGGTATCATAATAGATATGAACATCCGTTTTCCGCGTCTTCAGCGACAGGCGGAGGCATACAGATATGACGGTGATGACGACGCGATGCTGAAAATACGGCTCAGCGAGCAGTTTTTTCAGGAAAAGCTTGCGGAAAATCCGCATCTTGATTTCGAGTCGATCGAATACATATGGATGGGCGCGGAGTTTTACAATTCGCTCATAAAATTCAACGGTATGCTTTTGCATTCATCGTGCGTTGTGTACGAGGGCAAGGCGTATCTGTTCAGTGCGCCGTGCGGAACGGGCAAATCGACTCACACTCAGATATGGCTCCGTCGGTTTCCCGGCGCGTATATCTTAAACGACGACAAGCCGGCGATCCGCATAGGCAAAGACGGTATATACGCCTGCG